>CACGLD010000003.1 GCA_902573755.1 uncultured Pelagibacteraceae bacterium | reverse complement strand
TATTGATCGACATTTAAAAGATAAAAAAGATAAAACAGCTATTATTTGGGTAGGAGATGATCCAAAAGATAATCAAAAAATTTCTTATAAACAACTTCACCAAAGAGTTTCTAAAGCAGCAAATGGTTTAAAAAAATTAGGAATTAAAAAAGGTGACCGTGTAACAATTTATTTAACGATGATACCAGAGTTAGCAATTTTAATGCTGGCCTGTGTAAGAATTGGTGCAGTTCATTCGATTATTTTTGGAGGTTTTTCAGCAGATTCTATTTCGGGAAGAGTGAATGATTGCGAGTCTGAATACATCATTACTGCAGATGAAGGAGTTCGTGGAGGAAAAACTATTCCATTGAAATATACAGTCGATGAAGCTTTAATGAGTTGCCCAAATGTTAAGAAATGTATAGTAGTAAAACGAACAGGTAACTACATCAACTGGGATCAAAATAGAGATGTTTGGTATCATGATCTAATAAAAGACGTTCCTAATCAATGCGAACCTGAGGAAATGAACGCTGAAGATCCTTTGTTTATTTTATATACTTCGGGTTCTACAGGTAAACCTAAAGGAGTTCTTCATACTACTGGTGGTTATATGGTTTATGCATCTATGACACATCAATATATTTTTAACTACAAACCAAAAGATATTTATTGGTGTACTGCTGATATTGGTTGGGTGACTGGGCACAGTTATATTATTTATGGGCCACTTTCGAATGGTGCAACAACTATAATGTTTGAAGGAATTCCAAATTATCCTGATAGTTCAAGATGGTGGCAAATAGTCGATAAATATAAAGTAAATACTTTTTATACTGCACCAACTGCAATTAGAGCTTTGATGCGTGAAGGTGATAAACCTGTTCAAAAAACATCTAGAAAATCACTTAAACTTTTAGGAACTGTAGGAGAACCAATAAATCCAGAAGCTTGGATGTGGTATTATAAAACTGTAGGTAATTCTAAGTGCCCAATTGTAGATACATGGTGGCAAACAGAAACTGGAGGTATAATGATTGCTCCTCAAACAGGTGCTATTCCTCTTAAACCTGGGTCTGCAACAAAACCTTTCTATGGAATTAAGCCAGTTCTTGTTGATAAAAACGGAAAAGAAATCAAAGGAGCTGGAGAAGGAAGATTGTGTATAGCTCAATCATGGCCTGGCCAAATGAGAACAGTATATGGAGATCATCAAAGATTTATTGATACTTATTTTTCTCAATTTAATGGGAAATATTTTACTGGTGATGGATGCAGGAGGGATAAAGATGGTTATTACTGGATCACTGGTCGAGTGGATGATGTAATTATTGTTTCAGGGCACAATCTAGGAACTGCTGAAATTGAAAGTGCATTTGTTGCACATCCAAAAGTAGCTGAAGCTGCTGTAGTTGGTTATCCTCATGACATTAAAGGTAATGGGTTGTATTGTTATGTAACCTTGAATGCAGGAGAAACAGAAACTGGCGAACTTGAGAGAGATCTTAAACTTTGGGTAAGAAAACAAATTGGACCTCTTGCAACCCCGGATCTAATTCATTTTACTCCAGGTCTTCCTAAAACAAGGTCAGGAAAAATAATGAGAAGGATTTTAAGAAAAATTGCTGCAAATGAGCATGGTCAATTAGGAGATACAACTACTCTAGCAGATCCAAGTGTTGTTGATAGTTTGGTTGATAATAGAAAAAATATTTAAAACTGAATTAAATCTTTAAACTCTTGTTTAACAACATCCCATTTTAAAATCATCGAATTTAAAACAATCTTACGATCTAAAGTTTTTAATTCATCTGCAATCGGAGCCCATTTATATAATGAGAGCGCACTAGGATTGAAAGGTAAGTCTTGATAATAACCATCCCAATTTATTTTCTTTAATCTTTCATCAAAACTTTTTCTTGCTTCATCAATAATATCTAATGGCATCTTATTAGAAATTTCATCATCTAAAATTTTATTAAAAATTTCGTTTGCTTTATGAATATCCTGATAATTAAAATTAACTTTTAAATATGAAAAAGTAAAAAAAGTTAAATCTTGCAATGCAACTGAATAAATATTCCATTTAGCAAGATTTACTGATGACATAAATTCATCGTTATCAAAATGAAGAACGTATCTTGTTCCCATTCTAGTTTTTAAATAATTATATAAAGTAACTTGAGTGGCCCATGCAGATTTAGTTTGAATAAACTGCTCTAATTCATCTAAAGTTTTTATTTTTTTCTTTGGAATAAACGCCTTAAACATAGCGAATAAATATGTTTTGAAATCCTCAAGTTTTATATCTCTCCAAGTTAATTTGTATTTTCGCATGTTAATTTGTAAGTGCGCCAATTATATCTTAAAAAAGTAAGTAAATAAGTACCTAATATGATCAATTTTTAGGGTTTTCAAAGCTCTCATAATGGTTATGGTTTTACCCAGTTATAACTAAATAGAGAGGTATAAATGTCAAATCAACAAAAACACTGGGAAAAAACCAGAGGATTGTTATTTATAACATTAGCAATCTGGTTTGTTTTCTCAATTGGCATCTTTCTCTTTGGAGCTGAAATGAACGAGGTCACAGGACCTTTCGGTTATCCGTGGACATATTGGTTTACATGTCAGGGATCTCTTGGTGCTTTCGTAATCCTAATTTTCTGGTTTGCGAATAGACAAGAAAAAATCGATGAAGAGTTCGGCTTTAGCGAAAGAGAGGACGAATAATGAAAGGTAATTTCATAGATAATTTGCCTAAGGTTTATGGAATCTATACTGGAGGATTTATAGGTTTCATAATCATCATGGCAATTGCTGAACAGATGGGTATGACTGCAAAAGCGATTGGTATCGCTTTCGTTGCATTTACTGTATTCATCTATGCATTAATCGGTTGGCTATCAAGAACAGCCCAAGCAGATGCATATTACGTAGCTGGTAGGCAAGTACCAACAGTCTTCAACGGAATGGCGACTGCAGCAGACTGGATGTCTGGTGCTTCATTCGTTGCGATGGCGGGTGGTATCTACTTTAAAGGTTACGGCTATATGGCTCTACTTGTTGGTTGGACTGGTGGTTACGTGCTTGTTGCATCTTTATTAGCACCATACTTAAGAAAATTTGGCTGTTATACAGTTCCAGATTTTATAGGTACTAGATACGGTGGTAATTTAGCTAGATTTAGCGCAGTGGTAGTTTTAACTGTTGCTTCATTTACTTATGTGACTGCACAAATTAACGCTACGGGTACTATTGCATCTGTTGCACTTGATATCCCATTCCAATACGCAGTTTATGTTGGACTAATAAGTATTTTATTATGTTCAATGTTAGGTGGTATGAGAGGGGTAACTTGGACACAGGTTGCACAATATATCGTACTTATTATAGCTTACCTACTTCCAGTATTCTGGATCAGTAACAAAATGGGTGCGGGTTTCTTCCCTCACTTTATGTTAGCTGACGAGGTAGCTAGAATTGGTGAATTAGAACAACAGTTCGGTTTTGTTAAAAACGCGGCTGCTGATCTAAAATCAGTACCTAAAGGCTTAGCAGGAATAACTAAAGCTCACTCTGCAGTGAACGCTACACCTTGGGCATTTATTTCATTAGCATTAGCGATGATGATGGGAACAGCTTCATTACCGCACGTGATGATGAGATACTTTACTACTCCAAGTGTAAAAGCAGCTAGAAAATCAGTAGGTTGGTCATTGTTCTTTATCTTCCTACTTTATTCTTCTGCTCCAATGTTAGCTACATTATCTAAGTTATCATTGATCGACCCGAATTTACCAACTGGTATTATCGGTAAGACATTTGCAGAAGTGGAAGCGATAGATTGGTACCAAAACTGGAACCAAGCAAACCTAATGTTTATCAGCGACTTTAACGGAAATGGAACTCTTGAATTAAATGAGTTCTTCATGGGTGGTAAAGCCGTTGTATTAGCAACACCAGAGATAGCTGGATTACCATATGTAATTTCAGGTCTAGTTGCTGCAGGAGGTATGGCGGCTGCCATGTCTACTGCCGATGGTTTGATTCTAGCGATTGCAAACGCTATATCACATGATGTTTACTATAAGATCATTGATCCAAAAGCGGAAACTGCAAAAAGACTACTTGTTGCAAGGGTATTACTTGTAGTAATTGGTTTTGCTGGAGCAACTATTGCAGCAATGGAGATTCAAGGAATCTTAGGTTCGGTTATCTGGGCATTTGATTTTGCGATGTCTGGATTGTTCTTCCCACTTGTACTTGGTGTATGGTGGAAGAGAGCTAATAGACAAGGTGCAGTTGCTGGTATGCTAGGTGGTCTAATCGCCGGTGCATGGTACTTAATTTGGGTACGAACTGGTGGAAGTGGATTCCTAGGAATTACACAGTTAACATTTGGTATCTTCGGATCAGCTGTTAGTTTAGTTTTGATGGTGGTAGTTAGTTTAATGACTGCAGAACCAGATAAAGCTACTCAAAAAATGGTTGATGACGTACGTGTACCGAGTGGTAAAACAATCCTTGGTAAATCACACTAAATAATCTTTTAAAGGGGCGATTAATTTCGCCCCTTTTATTTCAATACGTTTTCCAATATAAATTTTGAATGTCGGCAAATTTTCATCCTTTAATATATTTTATTGATTATTTGCTTGGGATCATCATGTGGACCCTTATTGGAAGAGTAGCGATGAATATTTTTCAAAGAGAAGACTCGCAATTCTTTTTCATGAAAGTATTTGTGAAATATACAAACCCTTTAATTAAATTATTTAAACCAATCACACCCTCATTTATCATTGGGCCATTGGTACCCTTGTATGTTGCTTGGTTTTTCTACATGATTAGATTTTATCTAATGCCTTGGATCTTAGGCTATTCGGTGATGGGAATGTTGTCATTTCCTTTAGAGAGTGAAATTTCTAGACAAATTTATCAATTTTTTAATTCATTTTAATTTTTAAAATTGATACTAGTTAAACTAACAATCAATGAAAAATATACAAGTTTCACCATCAATTTTATCAGCTGACTTTAGTCAATTAGGTTCAGAAATTAAAAGACTTGAAGAAGGTGGAGCTGATATGATTCATGTGGATGTAATGGATGGTCATTTTGTACCAAACCTAACAATAGGGCCACCTGTAATTAAAGCTCTTCGAAAACATTGTTCATTAAAATTTGACGTTCATTTGATGATATCACCTGTTCATAAATATATAGATGCTTACGCTGATGCGGGAGCAGATATTATTACTATTCATCCTGAAGCAACTGATAATTTAGAAAATTCAATTAAAAAAATTAAAGAAAAAAATAAAAATGTTGGGGTTTCGCTTAATCCCGAAACTAAAATTGATTTAATAATAGATTTATTAGATCAAATAGATTTAGTCTTAATTATGAGTGTAAATCCTGGATTTGGGGGGCAAAAATTTATGCCAGAAGTTTTAGATAAAATTAAAGAATTAAAAAAAATAAAAGAGCAAAAAAATTTAGATTTTGACATAGAAATTGATGGTGGAGTCAATTTTGACAACTGCAAAAGTGCAATTGATGCCGGTGCTAACATTCTTGTTTCTGGTACTACAGTGTTCAAAAGTAATGATGGAGATATAAAGAAAAATATTAATTTATTAAAATTAAAATAAGTTAATGATTAATACAAATTCCTTAGGCATTTTAGGTCAATTTTATTTTAATATAAAAAAAAGTTTTATCTCAATTTATCAAAATTCAAATTTATATGAAAAAAAAATATCAAAAACTTTTGAAAATAGTTTTGAATACAAGCCTAGTCCCCATTTACTTTCATCTATAATAAAATACCAAAATAAAAAATATAAAATTGAAGATTTTGCTATTGAGTCAATTTGGCAAAACAATTTGAGTCCTAAAGATTATGAAAAATTAAATAATTTTTTTTGGTTTTTCAGCTTAGATTTAAAATCTTCAAAAAAAACTACACAAACAGTTATTAAAAATTGGATTTCAAATAACGATAAATTTCAAAAAGAAAGCTGGGAGTTTGATTTGACAGCAAAAAGAATTATTTCATGGTTATCAAATCATCAACTCACTTATGAAGATAGTGATCAAGATTACAGATCTACTTTTGACCATATGGTTCAAAAACAAACTAATCATTTGTTAAATGAGATCAAAAACTCAAAAGAAGTAGAAAATAAGATGATTGGTTGCGCCGCAATCATTTTAACTGGATTAGCTTATAAAAATGAAAAACAATATCTTGTAAATGGATTGAATTTATTAAAAAATATCATTAAATCCGCAATTGACAATCAAGGCTTTACAAAATCAAGAAATGTTCGACAACTTATATTTTATTTAAAATACTTTATAATTATTAGAGAGTGGTTTAAAGAATCTCAGAGTTTAATTCCTGAATATATTGATGAGACCATTTATTATTTAGGATCAAGTTATGCTTTCATTTGGCAAAATATAAAGCAAGATATTTTTTTTAACGGTAATTTTTCTTCTGAAAATCAAGAATTTGATCAATATTTAAAAAGATTTGGTTATACTTTCAAAAACCAAATTAATGAACTTGGTGGTTATGCAATTCTTAAAAATAAAAAAATAATTCTTGCTGCTGATATAGGTTCTAGTCCTAACAAGACTTTTTCCAAAGACTATCAAGCAGGTGCCTTATCTTTTGAAATATTTTCAAATGAAAAAAAATTAATTTCAAATGCTGGCTATTACTCGGATAGAAATAATAAATTTAATAGATTATCAAAAAGCACTTCTCTTCATTGTGCTTTAACAATTGAGGATTATTCTTCTTGTAATTTTACTAAGCATCAAAAAGGTTTAGTCATTGATAGAGGGCTGAAAGTATCAAAAAAAAATGTAGTTTTTGAAAATAATTATTGGAAAATATCAGGTACACATGATGGATATTTAATTAAGTTTGGAATAAATTATGAGAGAGAGATTGAGTTTTATCCAGAGCAAATGAAATTTATTGGTTATGATAAGTTATTTAGAAAAACACCTAATAAGGAAATTAAATTTGATATTAGATTTCATCTCGATCCAAGCTCAAAAGTGATGAAAACTCAAGATAACAAATCTATACTAATCGAATTAGATGAGGAAGGTTGGAAGTTTAGTTGTGATAACTTTGATATAAATATTGATAATGGTTTATATTTCGGTAATAAAAATTCATATAAAGAAAACCAAAATATTTTTATCTCAGGAATAAATAATGAAAAAGAGCAAATAATAAAGTGGGAGATCAATAAATTATAATGAAGAAAAAAATCAAAACAGCTCTTATTTCTGTATCTGATAAAAGTAACTTAAAACCGTTATTAAATATTTTAAAAAAAAATAAAGTTAAAATAATTAGCTCTGGTGGTACATATAAAGAAATTAATAGATTAAAATTTAAATGTTTAGAGGTTTCTGATTTTACCAATTCACCTGAAATTTTAGAGGGTAGAGTAAAAACTCTTCATCCAAAAATCCATGCAGGGATCTTAAATAAAAGAGAGAAAAAATCTCACTTAAAAGATCTAAAAAATAATGGTTTTGAGAATATTGATTTAGTCGTTGTTAATTTTTATCCATTTGAGAACACTCTTAAAAAAACAAAAAATCATAAAAAAATTATAGAAAATATTGATGTAGGCGGTCCCACAATGGTTAGGTCTGCAGCCAAAAACTATAATGATGTGACTGTAATAACTTCCTCAGATCAGTATTTGGAATTAATTGAAGAATTAAAAAAATTCAAAGGATCCACTTCCTTGAGTTTTAGAGAAAAGTTATCAAGGATAGCTTTCACTGAAACAGCTTATTATGACTCTGTTATTTCAAATTATTTTAATAAAAAAACAAATACTATTTTTCCAGATAAAAAAATTTTTCATGGAAATCTAATCGAGCAACTTAGATATGGAGAAAATCCTCATCAACAAAGTGCAATCTATTCAAATAGTTCGAATACAAATTTAAAACAAATTCATGGAAAACAACTAAGTTACAATAATTATAATGATATATTTAGTGCTCTAACAATCTCAAGATCTTTACCAAAGGGTAAAGGAACAGTCATAGTTAAACATGCAAATCCATGTGGAGTTTCTACTAAAAATGATCATTTAGAGAGTTATAAATCTG
This sequence comes from uncultured Pelagibacteraceae bacterium, assembly GCA_902573755.1. Lineage (GTDB taxonomy): Bacteria > Pseudomonadota > Alphaproteobacteria > Pelagibacterales > Pelagibacteraceae > Pelagibacter. The sequence continues at coordinate 55,030 of CACGLD010000003.1, read as the reverse complement.
CTCTTTCTTGTGATCCTATAAGTGCATTTGGTGGAATAGTTTCTTGCAATTTTAAAATTACTAAAAATTTAGCTTTAGAATTAAATAAATTATTTTTAGAAGTAATTATCGCCAATGGATTTGAAAGTAGTGCTATCAAAATATTAAAAGCTAAAAAAAACTTAAGACTAATTGATGGAACAAATTACTCATCAGAAGAACTTCTTAAATTTGTGTCATTCAACCAAAATATAATGATACAATCAGAAGACTTGAATTTATTTTCAACTAAAAATTTTAAAATCGTTTCTAAAAGAAAACCAACATCAAAACAACTCAAAGATCTTATTTTTGCTTTCAATGTGTGCAGATATGTTAAATCAAACGCAATAGTATTAGCATCAAACGAAACCACTGTTGGTATTGGTTCTGGTCAACCAAGCAGATTGGATAGTTGTCAAATAGCAATAAATAAAATGAAAAAATTTAATCTTCAGAATGATAATTTAGTTGCTGCCTCAGATGCATTCTTTCCTTTTGTAGATGGTATTGAAAAATTAGTTCAATCCGGTGTTAGAGCAGTAGTTCAGCCCTACGGGTCAATAAGAGATAAAGAGATAATTAATTTTGCAAATGAAACTGGTACTGTGCTTCTTTTTTCAAAGACAAGACACTTTAGGCATTAGATATTTGATCAATTTTTGCAGCAAGGATAAAATCGCTCTCTGCTAGACCTTTAATTGCATGTGTAAATATTTTAATTCTTGCATAACCCCATCCAAACCATAAATCAGGGTGATGGCCTTCAGACTCAGCTATTTCTCCTACTTTATTTACAAATTCTTGACTTTTTAAAAAATTATCAAATTTAAAACTTTTAATTAAATGAAAACCATCAATTTTATCCTCTAGAACGTCCCAACCATCAACTTTTTTTAAATATTTATGTATTTCTTCAGCATTAAAAGGAGGAATATTTCCTTCACATGGTACGCACTTTTTATTTGCTAAATCACTCATAATTTTTTTTGGAGCGGGCAAAGGGGGTCGAACCCTCGACCTTCTCGTTGGCAACGAGACGCTCTACCACTGAGCTATGCCCGCTTGTTTTAAAAACATTATAGTTAGCGGTTTTTATAAATGCAAGCAATAAGAGGAAATTTTTATTTTAAATAATTTAATTCTTTTAAGTTATTTTCAAAAATTGAATTTAATTTATTTTGGTAGCTTTTATCAAATATGCTTTTCCAATCATTTTTTGGTCCTAAATGAAAAAAAGGAATTTTTTTGGTGTCATTTTTTGACAAAACAGACTCTAAAAAACCACTTTTTTTTTCCATATTTTTCATATTTTCGAAATTAGTAGATTTAACAGCATTTTGAGCTTTTAAAAAATTAAAGTCTTCTTTTTCTTTAATAGTATTTTGAATAAACTCAATTATTTCTTTTAAAACATCCAAGGTATTAACATTTAAATCCTCATATCTAATTAATTTTACTGGTAAAATTTTTTGATTTATCCAAGACTGATAATTTTTCTCCCAAGAACTTATAAATTGAAAATCACTAAAATCATTTTTTGTTTGATAATCGTGAATGTATTTTTTTTCACTTAGCATAAATTTCAAAGCTTCATCTTTAGATAATTCATAATGATTTTGTAAAGAGGTTAATACATTTCTTGGATCCCGCACAATATAAATGGCGCCAAATGTGTTTTTTTTATTTGTAAAATTACTGTTATTGATTGACCCTAAAATATTATGGGTTTTGAGAAAATTTAACTCATTGTTTAAATTTATTTTTTCCTGAGCTTTAATCCAAAATTTAGATGTATCAGTTACTATTTTAGGATCATAATTAAAATCGCTAAAATGTCTTTTTTCAGGAAATTGATCGATATTTTTAAGTAAATTTTGATTGAAAATGCCCTCTTCTGAATAAAAATATGATGACAACAATGCTCTTAACCATGTGTTCCCGCTTTTGGGATATGAGGCTATCCAAAATATCATTTAAATTTTTTTTAATAATATATTATAAAATAAAAAATGAACAATTTTCCAAAAATAATTCCAGTGTTTCCACTCAGTAACTTTATTATTTTCCCTAATACTACAGTGCCATTAAATATTTTTGAACCAAGATACCTTGATATGGTTAATGATAGTATGAAATCAAATAAATTAATAGGAATGATCCAGCCGAAAAATTCTAGAGACAAAAATGGAATACCAAAATTACATGATGTTGGATGTCTAGGAAAAATAATGAGTTTTAAAGAAACTGAAGATGGTCGTTATCTAATTGAATTAAAAGGAAAAATCAGATTTAAAATTATAAATGAAGTAAATACAGATAAAAAATATAGAAGTGTAGAGGTCGAATATAAAGCTTTTGCAAATGATTTAAGTAATGAAAAAGAAAAACTAAATTTTTCTGATCTTGAACTAATTTTCAAAGATCTAAAGTCTTTATTTGAAAAAAGAGGTTTTATTATAAATTGGAAAGCGTTAGAGAAACAAAGTTTGGATGAGACTATTAATGCTTTAGCTATGGCATCACCATTTTCACTTGAAGAAAAACAAATCTTACTTGAAGCTAAAAGCTTAGATATTAGAAAAAATAAAATTGCAGAAATTCTTAAAACTTACATTTTTGATAATTACGAAAATACCACACTTCAATAAAGACTAATTAAAATAAAAGACCTTTATCAGCAATTTTTGTAAAAATTTTATTAATACTTGGAGTTTTATTAAAATATTTAATTGATTTACTCAAAAAATCATTTTTAGTCTTTCTCTCAAAATTAAAAAATTCATGAATTAAATCAATGCCTGTAGAAAATATATAATTTTTATGTTTTTGATTATTTTCAAATTCTGTGTTTAGTGTTGAGTCTAAAGGTAAACCAATTTCAATTTTTTTTTGAATAATATCATTTAAGATTTTTATATCCCTTATTGTCATATTAAATCCCTGTCCTGCAAGAGGATGAATTCTGTGAAGCAAATCTCCAAATGCCAAAATATTTTTATGAAAATACGATCTCAAACTTAGTCCATGTAGCTCAAAAGAATTAATTTTATTTATTTTTTTTAAAGTGTATTTATAATTATAAGTATTAATCAAATTATTTACTTCTTTCTCATTTTTCAAATGATCTTCAATAGAATAAACGATTGATGTTTCATAATCTGAAATAGGCAAAAAAGCTAAAGGACCATTTTTTGTAAATATTTGTACAGCAACATTGTTAGAAATCCTTTCATGTTCTAAAATTGTAGTATAAGCAACACTATTGTACTTCTTTTCAATTTTTTTATTAAAATATTTTTTTGTAATTGAGTTATTGTAATCAGTATTAAAAACTAAATCATAATCCTTGATATAATTTAATTTTTTTTTATGATTAATTTTTCTAAAATACTTACTTAAAAATAAATTTTTTTCTAAAATTTCTTGAAGTTTATGATTTTTGACAATTGAAAATAAATGATCTTTATTGTTTCCAAAATTAATTAACTTTTGTTTTTCTAAATTATCGCTGTATATTTCTATTTTGTTTAATTTATAAATGATTTTTTCAATATTAATTATTTTTTCATTATAAAATTCTACATTGCTTTTGGAAATACCGATTGTACGAGTTTTATTTACTAAAGATTTTTTTTTAGGATATAAAACATCTACATAAATTTTTTGATTAACTAAAGATTTTGCTAAAGTTAAGCTCGATAAACCATTGCCAAGAATACAAACTCTCATATTATTTTTAATTTTAACAACAAAAATTAGATGATACAAAGTGGTATAATTGATTCATATATATGGATATTAAAAAAACAGCTAATTTATTCATTGATTTTACAAGTAGGCGGTTAGCTGAGATTGCTGGATTGCTACTCCTGCTTTTAGGTTTAGCTTTATTTGTAGCACTACTTACTTACTCACCTGAAGATCCGAACTTTATTTTTCCAGATAATACCGAAATAAAAAATTTTTTTGGTTTTAAGGGTAGTTTTGTTTCTGACTTGTTTTTTCAATCAGTTGGATTGATTGCTTATCTGATTTCTTTAACATTTATAATTACTGGTATTAATCTATTGAGAAGTAAAGAATTTATTTTAATTATAGAAAATACTTTCTTTACTGTACTTTATTGTATTTTTGGATCACTTTTTTTAACTCATTTTTATTCCAATGCATTTACATTTTATATAAATGGAAATGGTGGTTTTATTGGCGATTTTCTCAACCAGACTTACTTAAACCAAATTTTACTCATAAACAGTAAATTAGCTTACTATTTTTTAATTATTTTAATTTTATTCTTATTCTTGAAAAGTATAAATTTTAATCCAGTAAAATTTTATAAATTAATTTTAAAATTCTTAAATTTATTTAAAAAGAAAGAAGAAAAAAATTATACAAACAAAAGTGAAATAATAAGTGAATATATACCACAAGATGAAATTAAAAATCTTATACAAGAGGATTTACCTTTTATAAAAGCTGAAAATAAAAAAGATAGCAAAATTAAATTTAAACTCCCAAGTATAGATTTATTAAAAACACCTTCTAAAAAAGAAAGAGAGGGATCTGAAAAAAATGAAAATAATGATCCTGAATTTTTAGAAAAAATCTTATTAGATTTTGGGGTTAATGGTAAAATTAAAAAAGTAAGTCATGGTCCTGTTGTAACATTAAACGAATTTGAACCTGCTGCTGGAGTAAAAGTTTCAAAAATTATTAATTTATCAGATGATATTGCAAGAAACACAAGCTCGGAGTCTGCAAGAATATCTACAATTCCTGGAAGCAATACTATTGGTATTGAGCTACCAAATAATTCTAGAGAAAATGTTTATTTAAGTGAAATTTTAAACAATAGTGATTTTAAAAAAAGAGATATTAAACTACCAATCGCACTTGGCAAAAGTATATCAGGTAATCCAATAGTTGGTGATTTATCATCTATGCCACATTTACTTATAGCTGGAACTACTGGATCTGGTAAATCAGTATGTATAAATACAATTATTTTGTCACTACTTTACAGACACACGCCCGATAAATGTAAATTTATTTTAATTGATCCAAAAATGTTGGAGCTGTCTACGTATGAAGGAATTCCACATTTACTGTGCCCAGTGATAACAGAAGCAAAAAAAGCAGCTTCTGTACTGGGCTGGGTAGTTAAAGAAATGGAAAGTAGGTATAGATTAATGACAAAAGAAGGCGTTAGAAATATTGATGGTTACAATGCGAAACATAAATTACCAATGCCTTATATTGTAGTCGTTGTTGATGAAATGTCTGACTTAATGTTAGTTGCTGGTAAAGAAATTGAAAATTATATTCAAAAACTATCACAAATGGCACGAGCAGCAGGAATTCATATTATAATGGCTACCCAAAGACCTAGCGTAGATGTTATTACGGGTACAATAAAAGCTAATTTTCCTACAAGAATATCTTTCCAAGTAACCTCCAAAATAGACAGTAGGACAATTCTTGGTGAACAAGGAGCTGAACAATTGTTAGGAAAAGGAGATATGTTATACATGTCCTCAGCAAATCGTATAGTTAGAATTCATGCACCGTTTGTATCTGATGGTGAAATTGAAAAAATAAATAATTCTTTAAGATCTCAAGCAGAACCAGATTACGTTGACGAAATTTTAAATTTTGCTGATGAAAAAGAAATTGGCGATAGCCAAAGTCAAGGTGAGAAAGATGAACTTTACGAACAAGCTTTAGATATAATTAGATCTGAAGGTAAGGCGTCTACTTCATTTTTACAAAGAAAACTACAGATTGGATACAACAGAGCAGCAAGAATTATTGACATGATGGAAGCAGATGGAGTCGTTAGTAAAGCAAATCATGTAGGTAAAAGAGACGTGCTTTAATGTTCCGATTTTCATTAATATTTTTCTTAACTATTTTAACATCATTTTCGAATGCAGAGATTAAAGATAAAATAATTGATAATTTAAAAAATACTAACAATTTAGATTTCAAATTTGAACAAAATGTAAATGGAAAAATTGAAAATGGAAATTGTACAATTGAATATCCCAAAAAGATTTTTTGTGAGTACGCACGAAGCAATAATAAAGTTTTAGTTTCAAATGGAAAATCTTTAGTAATTAAAACAAGGACAAGTTATTATAGATATCCGCTAGAAAAAACTGCTTTAAATTTAATTTTAGACAAAAATTTTCTAATAAAAAAAATCTATGATCTTAAGGAAAGAATAGTTGATAATAATCTAGTTAATTTTACAATTATAGAGAGAGATAACGAAGTTAATATTTTTTTTGATAAACAAACTTATGATTTAGTCGGTTGGCAAAATACTGACATTTATCAAAATTTTAATATTACTTTTCTTAGCTCAATAAGAAAAAATAGGGTGCTTTCAAAAAATCTTTTTAAAATCCCTATTCAGAATTAAATATTCAAAATTTCAGTCTTAAATATTTTCATTCCTCTTGAAATATAATTTCTCAATGCATTTTTATGATCTAATGAACATGTATGAACCCAAACACGATTAACTTTATTTTCAAAAGATTTTTTTATTGCCTCGGATAATAAATAGGAACCTAATTTTTTATTTTGATATTCTTCCAATATTCCAAAATAAGCAATTTCGGTCTCATTTTTTTCTGGGTGAAAAATTAATTCAAAAAAACCAACTAAATCATCATTAAATTTAAATACATATGATCTAACACTTTCATTAGATACATAATTAATCCATTTTTCTTCTGACCATGTAAGTCTGTCTACCCAATTATGATTTTTACCAATATTTTTATAGAAAAATTTATTTAATTGAAAATTTATTGGATCAATTAAACTTAAAGAATAATCTTCTGAGGGCTTATTTCCTTCTTTAAGATCTTGAAGTGAGTTTATTTCTAAATAATTTCTTTTAACTTCCTCGGTCACTCAACCATTTTTCCTACTCTTTCACCTCCAAACAGATGAAAATGTAAATGTGGTACTTCTTGTCCACCATGATCACTGATGTTTGCTAAAGCTCTATAGCCCTGACCTACTTCTGTTGAAATACCAAGCTTTTTAGCAACTATATTAATACCTTTTAACAATCCAACTATCTCCTCTGAAGAGGCGTTGACACTAAAATCATCTAAATCAATATATTTCCCTTTGGGAATAACTAAAGCATGAATTTTTTTTTGTGGATTAATGTCGTGAAATGACAAAACAAAATCATCTTCATAAATTTTATCACAAGGTATCTGACCACGTAAAATTTTTGCAAAGATATTGTTATTGTCGTAACTCATTTTTTTCTTTTTTCTAGCTCTGACATTACCTCTTCAATTTTTATTTCATTTGCCTCAAGATACATTAACAAATGGTAAAATACATCTGCGGCTTCGTGAATTTTATTAGAATTCTCCTCTACTGCCTCAATCAATTCATTAACTTCTTCTAAAACTTTTGCCTTACTTAATGATTTATCTGTAAGTAACTTATTAGTATAAGAACCTTCAACAGGTGAAAATTTTCTCTCTCTCGCAAGTTTAATTAAGTTTTCTAATGTATTAAGCATATTAAATTCTAACAGGAATTCCTTTTGAATCCAAATATTCCTTAGCTTCTTTTACTGAATGTTTGCCGTAGTGAAATATTGATGCGGCTAATACGGCGCTGGCATTTCCTAATTTAATTCCATCTACCAAATGATCTAGGTTTCCAACTCCACCAGATGCAATTACTGGAATATTTACTATAGAAGATATCTTAGACATAAGCTCAATATCATAACCAACTTGAGTACCATCTCGATCCATAGAAGTAACTAGTAACTCTCCTGCCCCGCTATCTTCCATTTTTTTCGCAAATTCTATTGCATCAATCCCTGTATTATTTCTTCCTCCATGAGTGAAAGTTTCCCATTTATCTCCACTTTTTTTAGCATCAATCGCTACCACAATGCATTGGGACCCAAATTTTTTAGAACTTTCTACTACTACTTCTGGATTTTGAACTGCAGCAGTATTGATTGATACTTTGTCTGCGCCACAGTTCAGTAGTTTATTAATATCCTCAACACTTCTAACACCGCCTCCAACTGTAAGAGGAACGAAGCACTTCTTCGAGGTTTTCTCTACGACATCATAAATAGTATCTCTATTTTCATTTGAAGCTGTAATATCTAAAAAACAAATTTCATCCGCTCCACCATCAGAATAAATTTTTGCTTGTTCGACAGGATCACCAGCGTCTTTTAAATCAACAAAATTAATACCCTTAACTACACGTCCATTTTTAACATCTAGACAAGGTATTATTCTACTTTTAAGCATCTACTTCCTTAGCTAATTCATCTAAATTGATATCACCATCATAGATAGCTTTTCCAACTATAATGCCCTCAATATTTTTATTTTTTAACTCTTTAGCCCTTTTAATGTCATCTATTGAAGAAACTCCACCAGATATGATTACTGGGCAATTAGAAGTATCTGCAACCTTTGCTGTCTCTTCGAAATTGGGACTTTGCTTCATACCATCTCTATTGATATCAGTGTAAATCAATCTACTTGCACCATAGTCATTTACTTCTTTTAAATAATCTAGAGTTAATTGATTAGAATTTTCCTTCCAACCTGAAACCGATAAATATCCATCTTTAGCATCTAAACCTAGAGCAATTTTATTTGGAAATTTCTCACATGCTTCTTTTAAAAAATTTTTATCTTTTATAGCAGCACTTCCTAAAATAACTTTTTCAACACCAACATCGGTATATTTCTGAATACTTTCAAAGTTTCTTACTCCTCCACCAATCTCAATCTTAAGATCAAATTTAGTAACTATTTGTTCAATAATATCCAAATTAACTGTTTCTCCGGTTAAAGCACCGTCTAAATCAACTATATGTAAGTTTTTAAAACCATGATCTTTATAACTTCCAGCTTGTTCAACAGGAGATATTTCATATTCAGTTTTGTTATCAAAGTCTCCTTTAACTAACCTTACACATTTTTGATCTTTAATATCTATTGCTGGAAATATTTTCATATATTAGAGTTTAAAAAATTTACTATTATAAAAGATTTCGTCTTGTCCAACCCTATCAAAATATAAAAAATTTTTACTTTCGAAAAAATTTTTAAAATTTTGTGTTTCTGGAACATTATTTTCTACTGTAATAACCTTAATATCATAATCATTATAATTTATTGAATTTACTAATGCCATCTCTCCTCCTTCTATATCGATTGAGAGATAATCTATTTTGGTATTTTTGGGTACAACCTGATCGAAGGTAATCGTTTTTATATTGATTGATCTTGTTTTGCTTTCACGATTATTTAAAATTATATTCTTATTTCTCTCAAAAAAACTGTTATTTATTCCACTCATTTGAGTGAGGCCCTCTATAACATCGATAAATTCAACTTCCTTGGACTCCTCACTGACAGCATAATTCATCAACTTACATCTTCTATTTTTTTGTAATTTTTCAAATTGACTATTTGATGGTTCAATTGCAATTCCATCCCAATTTAAATACCTTTCAAAATGGTAACAATTACTTCCATCAATTCCGTCATAGGCTCCGATTTCAACAAAAAATCCGTTCCTTTTATTATTAAAAAAAATATCTTTTATAATTTTATCTTGACCAGCTTGAGACGAATACCTTTCGTTCCAGAAAAAAAAATTTTCGCAATCCCAAATCTTTTTTCTGAGAAGCCCTCTAAAACCATTCTCGCTTGTATTCTCATAAATTTTTGGTATTTGATCAAGTAAAAGTGAATAAATTTTATGTGCGTGAATTTTACTCTCTAAATCTTGATTGAATAGTTCGTCTGCTTTATCTAAAATTAAATTCACATTTTTTCCACTAAAGGTTGATAAATCTATATTTTTCATTTTAAATATTTAAAAAATTATCAATTATTTTTAATCCAATTTTATCACTCTTCTCAGGATGAAATTGAGTTCCAAAAATATTTTCTTTTTCAACAGAACAAACAATATTTGATGAATAATCTGTTGTTGCTGAAATAACACTTTTATCTTCTGGAACAAATTCATAACTGTGCACAAAATACATGTGAGAATAGTTTTCTATATCTTTAAAAATTTTACTGTCTTTAACAATATTAATTTGATTCCAGCCAATATGAGGAAGTTTATATTTTCCATTTTGATTATCTATTCTTGATACTTTTCCTGAAATCCAAGCAAGACCCTTGGTTTCTGTTTCTTCGAAACCGACGTCTGCAAACATTTGTAATCCAACACAAATTCCAAGTAGTGGTTTTTTGTTGTTTATTGCAAATTCATGCAATGTATCTACTAAGCCGTCAATTTTTTTAAGTGCATGAACACAACTCTTAAACGAACCCTGCCCTGGTAAAACAACTTTATCTGAGGATTTAATCTTATTTAAATCTGAAGTTACTTCGATATTTACTTTGTCTTTAGCAACTTCTTTAAAGGAGTTTATTACCGAGCTTATATTACCCGAATTATAATCAACAATTGTGACGTTCATTAAACTTATAATGAGCCTTTAGTAGATGGGATGCTCTTCTTATTTCTTGGATCCATCTCCAATGCAGCTCTTAATGATCTTGCTAATGCTTTATAACAAGACTCAATTATGTGATGGCTATTATCTCCATAAATATTTTCAACATGTAATGTAATACCAGCTGATTGAGAAAATGCTTGGAACCATTCTTTAAAAAGTTCCGTATCCATTTCTCCAAGTTTCTCAACTTTTAATTTTACTTTCCAAATTAAATAAGGTCTATTTGAAACATCAATTGCAACTCTAGTTAATGTTTCGTCCATTGGAATAACTGTATGAGCATATCTTTTTATGCCTACAAATTTTTTAGCTGCTTTTTTTAAAGCTTCACCAATTGCGATACCTGTATCTTCTGTTGTGTGGTGAAGATCGATATGAGTATCCCCTTTTGCTTTAACTTTTAAATCAATTAAAGAATGCTTTGATAATTGCTCAAGCATGTGATCTAAAAAACCTATGCCAGTGTCAATTTGGTACTTTCCTTTACCATCAATATTGACTTCAACATTAATACTGGTTTCTTTTGTCTTTCGAGATATTTTTCCTTTTCTAGCCATATAATTTCAATGGTATACATACATAATCCCACTATATCAATATCAGTCTGAACACTTGAAGTATCAAAAATAATTACCATTTATTAGGTATGACAACAATTGTGCTAGTAAGAAAAAATAATGAAGTAGTAGTTGCTGGTGATGGACAAGTAAGTATGGGAAACACTGTTGTTAAAAGTACGGCTTCAAAAGTCAGAAAAATTGAAAAAAGAGATGTGGTTGCTGGATTTGCGGGATCGACTGCAGATGCACTAACTCTATTTGAAAGATTAGAAGGAAAATTAGAAAAACATGCAGGTAACTTATCAAGAGCAGCTGTTGAATTAGCAAAAGATTGGCGAACAGATAAATATTTGAGAAGACTAGAGGCGCTTATGGCTGTGGGAGATAAAAACAATAGCTATATTATTTCAGGAACAGGTGATGTTCTTGAGCCTGAAGGAGATGTAATTGGAATTGGTTCTGGGGGAAATTATGCATTAGCTGCAGGAAAAGTTTTAATGGAAGGCAACATGTCTGCTGAAGAGGTTGCTAAAAAAGCAATCAAAGTTGCTGCTGATATATGTGTTTTCACGAATGATAATGTTAAAATTGAAAAAATATAATGGACAATTCAAACGTAACACAACTACACCCAAAAGATAAAAATCAAAAAGAAGATGTTTCTTTAGTAAGCTCTTTATCTCCAAGAGAGATTGTTTCTGAATTAGATAGATTTGTTGTTGGACAAAACAAAGCAAAAAGAGCTGTTGCTGTTGCTCTTAGGAATAGATGGAGACGTCAGGCTCTTAAAGGTGAAATGAAAAATGAGGTTCTGCCAAAAAATATTCTAATGATTGGACCTACAGGAGTAGGTAAAACAGAAATTTCAAGAAGACTATCAAAGCTTGCGGAAGCTCCTTTCGTAAAAGTTGAGGCTACAAGGTTCACAGAAGTTGGTTACGTTGGAAGAGATGTGGAACAAATTGTAAGAGATTTGATTGAAATTGCTATTTCAATGGAAAAAGTAAAAAAAAGAAAAGAAGTCTTTGCTCAAGCTCAAAAGGCAGCAGAAGAAAAAGTTTTAGATGCTTTAGTTGGAAAAAAAGCAAGTTTAGCCACAAGAGAAAGTTTTAGAAAAAGATTAAGAAATGGTGACTTAGATGAAAATGAAATTGAAATATCTGTAAGCGATACTGGTTCAGGCGGTGCTTCTTTCGAAATTCCAGGTATGCCAGGTGCTAATGTAGGCATGATTAACATCGGTGAAATGATTGGTAAATCTATGGGAAATAAAGAAAAGAAAAAAAAGATGTCCGTAAAAGAATCTCATGAAATTTTAATTAATGATGAGTCTGATAAATTAATTGAACAAGATAAAATTATTAAAGCAGCAAAACTTTCAACTGAAAATAATGGAATAGTTTTTTTGGATGAGATTGATAAAATTTCTGCAAGAACAGATAGAGTTGGAGGAGATGTTTCAAGAGAAGGTGTTCAAAGAGACTTATTACCACTAATTGAAGGAACCACAGTAAACACAAAACATGGTCCAATAAAAACAGATCATATTCTATTTATTGCTTCAGGAGCATTTCAGTTAGCAAAACCATCTGATTTACTTCCAGAGTTACAAGGAAGATTGCCAATTAGAGTTGAGCTAGAAGCGCTAACTAGTGATGATTTTAAGAGAATATTAAGAGAACCTGATTTTAGTTTAATTAAACAATATGTGGCCCTTTTAAAAACAGAAAATGTAGATTTAGAATTTTCAGATGATGGTATTGATGCAATTGCAAATATTGCGTCTGAAGTAAATGCAACAGTTGAAAATATAGGTGCAAGAAGATTACATACAATAATAGAAAAAATTTTAGATGAGATAAGTTTTACAGCAACAGACCGTGCTGGTGAAAAAATTATAATCAATAAGGAGTATATTAATAAAAATTTGGATAACCTAGTAAAAGATACTGACTTATCTAAATTTATTCTTTGATAATTAGAGCATCATAGATATCCCAATTCAACCATTTCTTTTTTAAAAGCTTCTTCAATTTTTTTTCTAATTTTTTCATCTAACATTTTCTTCCAATCATTTTTTGGACCAAGATTGAAAAATGGAATTTTTTTTCCAGTTTTTTCATGAGTTTTAGCTTCAAAAAAACCTTTTGCTTTCTCTAAACTCTTCATTTTATCAAAACCAGTTGTTTCAATTGAATTTTGAAATTTTTTTTGATCGATATGAAATTTTGCTCCTTGAAGTTTATATATAAATTTTAATATTTTTCTAAATACAAAATCTCTGTCACTTATTAAATCTTCATATTTAATAAGTAAATATCTCCCATTATTGTCAAAAGATTTCCAGCTATTATAATTTCCACTCCACGTTCCTAAATAAAGTCTAGTTTGTTCGGCAACTTGTTCGCTAAATATATTTCCAAATTTAAATGAATTAATTAATATATCTGCTGATTTTTCAGATGAAGAACCAATATGATTAGCAAGAGAACTGACAATATTTCTTGGATCTCTCACGATATAAATGGCTCCAAGGGAATTGTTTAAATCTGTAAATGCATGATTATTAATATTAAATAAATAACTATGTGTTTTTAAAAATTGAATACTATCTTTTTTATTAAATGACTCTTGTACCTTTATATAATTTCTTAAAACTTCTTCTTCATTTTGAGTATCAATTCCCATTTTTTCAAACAAAGCATTTACAGGAAATTGTTTAATATTTTTAATTAAATCAAAATTATATACACCATCATTTGAAAAGAAATAAGCTGCCAGCATAGACCTTACTAAGGTATTACCGCTCTTCGGATATGATGCTAACCAAATAAACATTTTAAAAAAAATTTAATTTACTTTAATTTTTTTAAATATACATAAAAAGCACCACTACCACCATCTTTTACATCTGCTTCTTTAATATCAGTTATTTTTTTCATTAGTTCGTTATTATTTTTAATGAACTCCGGCACTGAGTATTTTAAAATACTTAAATCTTTAGAAACAAATGGATCAGCCTCATTTTTTGAATGCAAACCTTTTCCGGTAACTATAGTAAGTTTGTTTGTGCCTTCTTTAAAGCTTTTATTTATTAAAGATTCTACAATTGCATTCGCTTCTTGAAGTGTACAACCATGTAAATCAATTGATTGAGATTTAAATATTTTTTTTTCTTTGTTATTAATGTCTTTATTGGGAACTTTATCATTACTTTCTAAAAAAGTTTTCCAGTCTCTTCTATCTTTATCTGTAAGATTATCGTTCAATTAAGTTAATATATTTACCAATTTCCAATTTGGGTTAGCTGAGGACGTGTCTCTTGAAAATACCCATGTATCATATATTTTTTTTATTTTCTCTGGGTCTCCTGATATTATTTTTTTATCTTTGTCTTTAATACAAGTAATAATTTCTGCAATAAAATCTACAGTTACATTTAATATTTTACCAATTTTTTTATGCTCTTTTATTTTCGCGGAATTTACACCAATAAATGTAATCTCTGCATAATGTCCTCTATCACTTCTTTCCTTTAGAGCCTTATTAAATTGATCAAATATTTCTCTGTTTAAAAGTGGTTTACTAGCTACAATTTTGTTATCGTTATCACTAAAATCCGTAATGATTGTCTCATAAGCAATTTTTGCACCTTTTAAAAATTCATTTTGTGCATTTGTATCGAAATTTTCATTAACTTTTTTAGGTTGAACTTTTTCTACTTTCTTCAATATCTCCTGGAATTGTCCTGGGGCCTTTCCTTCAAAGCCAGTTCTTTTTCCTAATATTCCTCTAAGCCTTAAAAAAATAAACCCTGCTATCATCGCTAATAAAATAATATCGATGTATTCAAAACTATAATTCATAGATTTATAGTAATTACTATGTTGATTAATTTCAACCAGCAATTTAGATTAAGGACAAATGAACTCAATATTATTAGCTATAATTCTTGTGCCAATTATTGAAATTTACCTATTAATTAAAATTGGGTCTCAAATAGGTGCATTAACAACAATTTTATTAATTTTTACGACAGCAATAGTTGGCATTTATTATGCAAAATACGAGGGCTTAAACACACTTAAATCAGGGTTTGTTCAGTTAAGTAAAAACGAAGCACCAACTTATGAGATGATTTCGGGTGCTGCCATAGCTTTTGCTGCATTATTGTTAATTATTCCTGGTTTCGTAACTGATGTACTTGGATTTCTACTTATATTTCCAATGAGCCGAGCTTTTATTTTTAATTCATTTTTTAGTAAAATTAAAAAAAATAAAAAAGAAAAAAATAATTTTATTGAAGGAGAATTTGAAGATATAGAAGATGACAATGACAGAAAAATATAAAGTTTTAGGACAGTATATAAAAGATTTATCAAGCGAAACACCAGATGTAGAAACATATCTGTTTGTAAGAGATAATATTTCTAAATATCAGCTTGATATAGATATTGGTTCTATACCCTTAAAAAATAAAATGATTGAAATAAATACAAAATTCAAATTTCAAGACAAAGAAAATAGTCAAAAAAAATCTTATTTTGAAATAAATTATGCAACAATTATTCAGCTTATTGAAGAGGTTAAAGACAAAAAAGAATTAGAAAGAATTATTTTATGTGATGTTCAAAACCAGGTTTATCCTGAATTAGAAAAATCTTTTTTAAGTCTTCTACATAATTCTGGTTATAAAAATGTAAAGTTTGAGAAAAAAGTAGATTTTGAAAAGCTGTATAATCTAAAATTTAATTAAAATAATTGTTTTTCAAATTTTTTTTGAGATATTCCTCATGCTTTTTTAATTCTTCAGAGGTGGGCTTAACTATTTTTTTAAAATAGTCCAAATTAGTATTTTTACTATTTAAATTTTCCTGCTCAAGATTTTGAAAATTTAACGTAGGTTCTTTTTGGTCAATTAAATTAATATAAACTCTGGCAAGCAGATCACAGTCAATTAAAGCCGTGTGAGTAACCCTTCTAGAATTATCTATTCTATATCTTTTACACAGGGCATCTAAACTTACTTGGGATCCAGGGAACTTATCTCTTGCTATAACCAACGTATCCTTAAACTCATTTTCAATTTTTCTTTTACCAATAATACTTAATTCATTATTCAAATGAGAAAGGTCAAACTCAGCATTATGAATTATAAGTCTTTTACCTTTTATAAATTCTAAAAATTCATTACTAATATCTACGAACTTTTTTTGTTTTGATAAAAAATTATCAGTATATCCGTGAACTTTCAAAGCCTGTTCGGACACTTTTCTCTCAGGATTTAGATAATAATGAAATTTATTTTTAGTGGGTATTAAATTTTCAAGCTCTATACATCCTATTTCAACAATTCTATGACCATCTTTTACAGATATTCCCGTGGTCTCAGTATCTAAAACTACTTCTTTCATTTGTTTATATTTTTTAGAACATTTTTGATATTAGTGTCTATTGTTTTTTTAGTGAAATCATTTTTAATTATAAAATTTGATTTTCTAATTTTATATTTTGGTGAAAATTGAAGTTTTTGGAATTTATTAAATAACTTTTTATTAAAATTTTTTCTTTTCTTTAATTTTTTTAAGACATCTGATTTTTTAGAGTCTACAAATATTAAGATATCTCCTTTTTTATTAAGCTTATTCTCTAACAGTAGAGGAATGTCTAATACTACAAATTTTTTATTTTTATGTTTTTTCAAAAAAAAATTCATTTTTTTTCTAATTTCAGTATGGACTATCTTGATTATTTTTTTTAAATTTCCTTTTTTTTGTAATATAGCCTTAATCATTTCCTTTTTTTCAATTGGAAAAGTTTTTATGTTATTGGGTAGTATTTTCTTTAATTTTAAAAATATTTTTCTGCTTTTTTTATAAAGTATTGTAACTTCGTAATCCGCATCAAATACTGGATAACCTAGATTTTTTGCTACATAACTTTTCCCAGAACCAATATTTCCTAAAATTCCAATTCTAATCATTTTTTAAAAGTTTTAAGGTTTCAAAATTAATTTCTGGTTCAACGCCATGCCATAATTTAAATGCTTCTAAAGCCTGATAAACAAACATTTTTGCTCCATTTTCGCTTGTATTTCCAAATTGTTTTCCTTCCTTTAAAAAGTTCGTTTCGGCAGGATTATAAATTACATCATAAAATAATTTGTTTTTTCCAACTTTCGAAAAATCTAAATTTATTTTTTCATTATTCAAACCAAGACTTGTAGCATTTATGATAGCATCAAAGTCTAATAAATTTCCCCATTCTAAAATATTTAAGTTCTTAAATAAAATTTTTAAATTTTCTGCTTTTTGTTTAGTTCTGTTGCTAATGGTAATTTCAGAAACATCCATTTTTTTTAGGGCAAAAACTATTGATGGAACCACACCACCGGCACCTAAAATTAATATTTTTTTACCCTTCATGTTAAAATTGAGAGATTTAATTGCTTTATCAAAACCAACAATATCTGTATTATGTCCGATCAAATTACCCTTTTCAAAAATAATCGTATTTACTGACTGAGTTTGTTCTGCTTGGATGCTTAATTTGTCTAAGAAAGGAATTACCTTCTTTTTAAATGGAACGGTAACATTACAACCAGCAATTTTTTGTTTTCTTATGTCTTGAATTATTCCTTCAATTTCTTTTTCTTCTAATTTTAATTTGTCATAAATAGCATTAATATTATGTTGCTTTAACCAATAATTTTGAAGTTTTGGAGAAAGCGAATGGCTAATGGGATTTCCAATGACTAAATATTTTTTCATTATAATGATCTAATGTATTCCTTTATTTTTTTAACAGGCAGACCCATTATTGTGTCTTCATCACCGTTTATGTTTGCAAATAAATTTTTTCCCTCACCTTCTATTTGATAAACATTATACGCATAGAGTGCTTCATCTGATATTTTAGACAAATAACTTGTTAATTCTTCATTGGAAAAATTTTTCATAGTTAATTTAGCTTTATCAGTATAATTCCAAATCATTGATCCATTTTTTGACAAACAAACAGAGCTGATTAAAAAGTGTGATTTACCGTTGAGCTTCTTTAATATTGTCATGGCTTCTTCTCTAGTTTCTGGCTTTGATATTAATTCGCCGTTTAGATCTATTACGCTATCAGCCCCTAAAACTATTTCATTTGTTTTCTTTAGGCTCACTTTGTTTGCTTTTAATTCTGCTAAATTTTTTGATATAATTTCTGGGCTTGCTTTTTCTTTTAACAAACTTATTTTAACAATATCCTCATCAACATTTGATGGCACAACGTAACTTTTAATATTGTTTTTATCTAGAATTTCTTTTCTAACCTTGCTTTTTGAGGCAAGAATAATTTTATCTAGCATTGTTTGTATATATTTCGTGGATTTTAATTATAGAAGCAGCCGTTTCCTCAACGGACTTCCTTGTTACATCTATAAGGGGCCATTTATATTTTTGAAATGTTTTTTTCGCTTCTAAAACCTCTTTTTTGATGTTTTCTAAGTCTGTGTATTGTATGTTCTCTGTCTCTTTTAAAGAATTCATTCTATTCTTTCTTAAGTCAGCCAATCTCTCTGGTTCAGTACTTAATCCTACTACACATGCCATTTTAGGATTTTTCTTAAGAATTTCTGGTAACGAATGTTCATTTACTAAAGGAATGTTTGATGTTTTAAATCCTTTGTTGGCTAAATAAATTGATGTGGGTGTTTTGCTTGTTCTGCTTACACCTACAAGAATGATATCGGATTTGTGTACTTCATTTATCAAATTCCCGTCATCATGATTCATTGTAAATTGAATTGCTTCTATTCTATCATAATATTCTTCGTTTAATATATGTTGGCCGCTTGGTTCATGAGTTGCTTTTTGATTGAGAATTTTTGAAAAATTTAAAATTAAATTTCCAAGAACACCAAAACACGGAATTTTTTTATCTTCGCTTACATTGGCTAAATACTTAGCCAAATTATTATCGACAATAGTATACAAAATTATTGCGTTTGTGTTTTCTTCTGCATCTTTTAAAATTTTTAAAATTTGGTTCTCTGTTCTTGTAAAAGAATAAGAATGAACTTTATATTTTATATTTAGAAATTGAGCCTTAAGAGCTAAAAAAATTCTATCTAAGGTTTCACCCGTTGAGTCCGAAATTAAATATATTTGATATGTATTACTCATTAATAAATCGTTAACAAATTTGTATTATTTTAATTAAATTACACAATTTAAAAATTTCTTAAATTAACCTGGTAAAAACTACAATTTATTAACATTAATAATAAATAGGTTAAAACAATCCACAAAAATTAATATGACAAAAAAAGCTTCATTTTAAACAATTTTAGTCACATAAAATGATGATAAAGTGTGAATATAATGTTCACAAAAAATAATCACCTTTATTCACAAGATATATTACAACTACAATAATTAATAATATTTTTTTATGAAACCTTTAAACAAAATAATAGTTAATAAAGATACTTCGTTTAATCCTATATGGATTATGAGACAGGCAGGTAGGTATTTACCAGAATTTAGAGAAATAAGAAAAGAAAATCCTAATTTTATTAATTTGTGTTTAAATGATGATTTATCTTCAGAAATAACTCTACAACCATTGAAAAGATTTGATCTGGATGCTGCAATAATATTTTCAGATATCTTAATGATTCCATATGGATTAGGCCAAAAAGTGGAATTTGAGAAAAACTTTGGACCAAAATTAGGAGAATTAAACTTGAATGAGATTGCTAAGATCGATGAAGTCGATTTTGTAGAAAAAATACATCGTGTATACAAAGCAATAAAAAAAGTTAGTTCTAACACCAGTTTAAACAATAAAAATACCATTGGTTTTGTTGGTGCTCCTTGGACATTATTAGTTTATATGATCAATCAACAGTCTCCTAAAAAAAACCTAAAAAAAAATTTTTTTCAAGATGAATTTTTAATTAACAGAATCTTATTAATTATTGAAAAATTTCTAAAGGTTCACATAAAGAATCAAATTGATAATGGTGCAAATGTAATTCAAATTTTTGATAGTTGGGCTGGTTTATTGGAGGAAAAAGATTTACCAAATTACGTTTATGCCCCAACTTTAAATTTGGTAAATTATGTAAAATCTTTAAATGTACCAGTAATATGTTTTCCTAGGGAAATAAAGAATTATAAAGAATTTTGTGACATTGTTAAACCTGATGCTGTTAACATCGATTATAATGTTGATCCAAAAAATATACTCAAGGATATAAAAATACCCATACAAGGAGGTTTAGATCCTAAAATTTTATTAACAGATAAAGAAACATTAAAAAAAGAGACTTCTAAATACTTGGAAATTTTTCGGGACCATCCATATATATTTAATCTTGGTCATGGTATTATGCCTGAAACAAATCCAGAAATGGTTGAAAACTTAATTAAAATTGTAAAAGATTTTAAATGATCGAAAAAAATCACCCATCAATAAAACACGGTAATACTGGTGTGCTTATAATTAATTTAGGTACACCCGATTCTACTAATTGGCTTGATATAAGAAAATATTTAAAAGAATTTCTTTCTGATAGAAGAGTTATCGAGGTAAATCCGTTAGTTTGGCAAATAATTTTAAATCTATTTATTTTAAATTTTAGACCCTCTAAAACTGCTAAAGCATATAAAGAAATCTGGATGAAGGATGAAAATATGTCACCACTTCTTTATTATACGAAAAAGCAAAGTGAAAAAATTTCAAACTCACTATCAAAAGAAAATATTATTATAGATTTTGCAATGAGATATGGAAATCCGAGTATTAAAAGCAAAATTCATAAATTACATAAAATGGGTTGTGAAAACTTGGTGATACTTCCGCTTTATCCTCAATACGCAGCAGCTACAACAGCAACAGTTTGTGATGAAGTATACAGAACTTTAATGAAAATGAGGTGGCAACCTTCTTTAAAAATAATTCCTCATTACGAATCCGACCCGCTCTACATTGATGCGCTTGTTAATTCGATTAACAAAAAAATAAAAGAAATTAATTGGAAACCAGACCTAATTATAGCCTCTTACCACGGGATACCAAAAAAATATTTTGATAAAGGTGATCCTTATCATTGTTATTGTCATAAAACGACAAGACTTATTTCAGAAAAATTTACTTCAACTGAAATTAGAACTACATTTCAGTCAAGATTTGGTCCACAAGAATGGCTCCAACCATATACTGACAAGACTCTGGAAAATTTACCCAAAGAGGGTATCAAAAAAGTTCTTACAATTTGCCCAGGCTTTGCATCTGATTGTGTGGAGACTTTAGAGGAAATTCAAATTCAAGCCAAAGAAAGTTTTTTAAATTCAGGAGGAGAAAATTTTGATATGGTACCATGTTTAAATGATAATAGTGATCATATAACTTTACTAAACTCGTTAATCGAAAGAAATATCTGATATATGAATTCCTATTTATTATTTAAATCTTTACATTTAATTGCTTTGGTTTCTTGGATGGCTGGTCTTTTATATCTTCCTAGAATTTTTGTTTACCATGTTGAAAATAAAGAGAAAAAAGAAGCAACCGACATATTTGAGGTAATGGAAAAAAAATTATTTTTTTACATTATGCGACCTGCAATGATTTTTACTTGGGTTTTTGGGTTAGTATTAATTTATCTCAATGGAATAGACATTTTTTCTCAATTATGGTTTCAAATAAAAATTGTCTTGGTGATATTGTTATCAGCATACAATGATTATTTAGGAAAATGTCTTGTTGCTCTAAAAAATTCTACAAACACAAGATCTTCAAAATTCTTTAGAATTATTAATGAAATACCCACTGTAATCTTGATTATTGTTGTATTTTTAGCAATTTTTAAGCCAATCTAGGGTTGAAATAACGACAGCAGTATATATATTAAAGGTATCTGATAAGTCCTTATCAAAAAATTAATCATGAATATTCAAGAACTAAAACTAAAATCATCTGAACAGCTTATTACACAAGCAGAAGAGCTTGGTATAGAAAATGCCAGCACATTAAGAAAACAAGAAATACTTTTTGCAATACTTAAAAAAGTTGCCGAAAAAGAGGAAATTACTGGCGTAGGTGTATTGCAGTTATTACAAGACGGCTTTGGTTTTCTAAGAGCAATGGAGTCAAATTATTTACCAGGACCAGATGATATTTATGTAAGCCCAAGTCAGATTAGAAAATTTGGTTTAAGAACTGGAGATACTGTAGAAGGTCCAGTGAGAGCACCTAAAGAAGGAGAAAGATATTTTGCGTTATTACAAGTTAGTAAGATAAATTTTGAAGAACCAGAAAAAGCAAGACATAAAATTGCATTTGATAACTTAACCCCCTTATACCCAGACAAGCAGCTGGTGATGGAAGTCGAAACCACAAAAGTTGAAAAAAAACAAGATTTAACCCCAAGACTTATTGATCTGGTTAGTCCAATCGGAAAGGGACAAAGATCTATAATTATTTCTCCACCTAAAGCTGGTAAGACAATGATTTTGCAAAGTATTGCAAACTCAATAGCAAAAAATTATCCAGAATGTTATCTTATGGTGCTGCTGATCGATGAGCGTCCAGAAGAGGTAACTGATATGCAAAGAACAGTAAAAGGTGAAGTAATTAGCTCCACTTTTGATGAACCAGCTCAAAGGCACGTAGCAGTAGCCGAAATGGTTATTGAAAAAGCAAAAAGGCTTACTGAGCATAAAAAAGATGTTATTATTTTGTTAGATTCTATAACACGTTTAGGAAGAGCTTATAACGCAGTAATACCTAGCTCTGGTAAAGTTTTAACAGGGGGTGTTGATGCAAATGCACTACAAAGACCTAAAAGATTTTTCGGTGCAGCAAGAAACATTGAGGAAGGTGGTTCATTAACAATTATCTCCACAGCTTTAATTGATACAGGAAGCAGAATGGATGAAGTTATTTTTGAAGAATTTAAAGGAACAGGTAATAGCGAAACAATACTAGATAGAAAAATCGCAGATAAAAGAATATACCCAGCGATTGATATAACAAAATCGGGCACAAGAAGAGAAGAATTATTATTTGATAAAAATGATCTACAAAAAATGAACGTGCTTAGAAGAATAATTGCTCCAATGGGAACCATGGATGCCATAGAGTTTATTAACTCAAAATTAAAAGACACAAAAAATAACGCTGAGTTTTTTAACTCAATGAATAAACCAGCTTAAAAGAATTTTTCATTACAATTTTAAGTTTTACAGAGACATAAATTTGAAGATATAATCTCTGAATGACAATTTATGCTTTATCGACTGGTCCTGGTATATCAGGAGTGGCTGTTATAAGACTTTCAGGACAAGACGCCTCAAAAGCAATTAAAATTTTAACTGGCAAAGAGCCACCAAAGCCGAGAGTAGCAACATTAAGAAAAATCAACAAAATCAACACTTCTGAACTGATTGATGAGGGACTAATTCTTTGGTTTCCTGGGCCTGAGAGCTACACAGGCGAGGATATGGCTGAAATTCAAGTCCATGGCAGTAAAGCTGTTGTGGATGCCCTGCACTCCTCTCTTTCAGATATACAAAATTGTAGATTAGCCGAGCCAGGTGAATTTACAAAACTAGCATTTCAAAATGGAAAAATAAATTTACTTAAAGCAGAAAGTATTGCTGATTTGATTTCTTCAGAAACAGAAATTCAGAGGCAACAAGCAATCAAAATCATGAATGGAAAATCATCTGATAAATTTAATTTTCTTAGAGAAAAACTTTTAAAAATTTTATCACATGTTGAGGCGAAAATTGATTTTCCCGAGGAAGATCTGCCTGATAATATTTTAGATGAAATCAAAAATAGTTCAGATGAAGTAATAACTAAAATTAAAAAAATATTAAACGATCAAAAAGTTGGAGAAAGAATTAGAGAAGGTTTTAAAATTGCTATACTTGGACCAACAAATGCTGGTAAGTCTAGTTTAATAAATCATTTATCCAATAGAGATGTAGCGATTGTTTCTGAAATTGCTGGTACAACCAGAGACGTAATTGAGACTCATCTAAATATAGATGGTTATCCAGTTATAATCTCAGATACAGCCGGAATAAGAGACTCTAAAAATGAGATAGAAAAAAAAGGTATTAAATTATCTCTAAATAGAGCCGAAGAGGCAGATTTAAAACTTGTTGTGATTGACGCAAAAAGCCCTGATTTTACTGATGTTTTGAAGGATCTGTTACATGAAAATGCAATTTTAGTTATAAATAAGTCTGACCTTTTAGAAAAAGATATTGATCCTGAAATTAAGAAAATAAATCATGTTTTGATTTCAATAAAAGAAAATAAAAATATTGAAGAATTGATTTTAAAAATAAAAAATAATTTAAAAAATAAATTTATTACAAGTGATGATATTTTAATTACAAGAGAGAGACACAGACAACATCTGCAACAGTGTTTGGATCATCTAAATAACTTTAATCAAAAAAAAGAAATCGAAGATTTTGATAAAGCTGCAGAAGATTTAAGATTAGCTACTAGACATTTAGGTATGATAGTTGGAAAAGTTGATGTAGAGGAAATATTAGGTAGTATTTTCAACGATTTTTGTATCGGCAAGTAATACTCTATTTTGCTGGTTTTTTGCACTTTTTTTATCAAAAAACGTTGATAAATAAGGCTAATTTACAAAAAATTAAGCCTATCTTGTAAATTATATAATCACATATAGATTTGGGTTATGAAAAATGATTTGTCATTTGATGTAGTTGTAATTGGAGGAGGCCATGCTGGATGTGAAGCTGCAGCAGCATCAGCTCGTCTTGGAGTGAACACTGCCCTATTTACTCATAAAATAGAGACTATTGGAGAGATGTCCTGTAACCCGGCAATAGGAGGTTTGGGTAAAGGTCATTTGGTTAGAGAAATAGATGCCCTTGATGGTGTTATGGGAGATGTAGCAGACAAATCAGGCATACAATTTAGATTGTTAAATAGAAGTAGAGGGCCAGCAGTCAGAGGACCACGAACTCAATCAGATAGATCACTTTATCGTAAATATATGCAAGAAATATTGCTAAACTATTGTAATTTAAGTGTTTTTTCCGATCCTGTAATAAAGTTTATTTTTGATAAAAATTCAATAAGTGGATTTGAAACTAAAGAAGGTAAGAAAGTTCTATCTAACAAGATAATACTCACAACAGGGACTTTTTTGAATGGTTTGATACATATAGGCGATGAAAGAACTCCTGCTGGAAGATACGATGAAAAACCTTCTACAGGTTTGAGTGAACAATTAGCAAAATATAACTTTAAAATTGGAAGATTAAAAACCGGAACACCACCAAGGTTAGATTCAAGGACAATTAATTTTGAAAACTTAGAGGAACAATTCGCAGATGACGATCCTTATTTTTTTTCATTCTTAACAAAAAAAAATTTAAATAAACAAGTGTCATGTAGAATGACATATACAAATGAGAAGGTTCACAAAATTATAGAAAAGAATTTATCAAAGAGTGCTATGTACTCGGGTAGTATAAAAGGAGTAGGCCCAAGATATTGTCCATCAATAGAAGATAAAATAGTAAAATTTGCAGATAAAGTTCGTCATCAGATATTTTTAGAACCTGAGGGTCTAAATGATCATACAATTTACCCAAATGGTATCTCAACATCACTTCCAGCTGAGGTTCAGCAAGAAATATGTAATAATATCAATGGTTTAGATAATGTTACTATATTAAGACCAGGATATGCAATAGAATATGACTATGTAGATCCACGTGAACTATTCTTAACCCTTGAAACAAAGAAGATAAGCAACCTTTATCTAGCCGGTCAGATTAATGGAACAACAGGATATGAGGAAGCTGCTGCACAAGGCCTAATAGCTGGAATAAATGCTGCTTTGTCCGTTAAAAAATTAGAACCATTCATACTTGATAGATCCGATGCTTATATCGGAGTCATGATTGATGATTTAGTTACCAAGGGAGTAGCTGAGCCATACAGAATGTTTACATCAAGAGCAGAATATCGATTGAGTTTGAGATCAGATAATGCTGATCAAAGATTAACTGCCAAGGGAATAGATATTGGTGTAATTGGTGATCATAGAAAAGCTATATATTTAAGTAAATTTGAGAAAATCAGCCAAATTAATATAAAAATGAACGAATCAAAGATTTCACCATCTAAAGCTGAAAAATTTGGAATAAAAATAGCAAAAGACGGAATATTGAGATCATCTAGCGAAGTTTTAACTCAAAAAGGTGTTAATATGAATAAAATCAGGGAAATATGGTCCGATATACCTTTTTTTAGCAAAGAAATTGATGAACAAGTGGAAATTAACTCTCATTACAGAGGATATTTAAAGAAGCAAAAAGCAGATATTTTAGCATTTAAGAGGGACGAAAACCTAATTATTCCAGACAAAATTAATTATGACAGCCTATCTGGTTTATCTAATGAGGTGAAAGCAAAATTTAAAGAGATAAAGCCCAAAACAATGGGTCAAGCTCTAAGAATTGACGGAATAACTCCTTCCGCTGTATATATTTTGTTGTCACATGTCAAAAGAAAGTCTATTAAGCATATAGCTTAATGGATCAGGAAATTTTAAATTCTTATTCTAGAATCAATCACTTAAATGTTTCACGTGAAACATTTTTGGACTTTGAAAACTATATATCTATGATTCTTGAAAAAAATAAGAAAATCAATATAATTAGCCAAAATACAGCATCAAAAAAGGCTATAATTGACCGTCATATTATAGATTCAGCACAAATTATTGATTTTGTTGACTTAAATAGCAATACAACCACTGATATAGGTTCAGGAGGGGGTATGCCAGGTATAATCGTGGCAATTATACTAAAAAATATGAAAAATAATATGAATGTGCACCTTTATGAAAAAAGCTATCATAAAAGCCATTTTTTAAAGGAAGTTTCAAAAAAATTAAATTTAAACACAAAAGTTTTTCAAAAAAATATTTTTGAAATAAAAAATTTAGAAACAGGAACGATAATGTCAAGAGCATTTAAACCAATGCCAGTAGTTTTAGAATTAGTATATGAAAATTTTTCAAAATATAAAAATTTAATTTTTTTTATGGGGAAGAGTGGGAAAAAAATTTTTAAAAATTCCAAAAAAAATTGGGAGCTGGAGTATATAGAAAAGAAAAGTTTAACAAGTGAAGACTCATTTTTAATAAATATTAAAAAAATCAAAAAAAAAAATTAAATGCAAATTATTTCAGTAATAAATCAAAAGGGTGGGGTTGGAAAAACTACTACGGTGATAAATCTTGCAGCAGGTTTATCTCAAATAGATAAAAAAATTTTAGTTATTGACTTAGATCCACAAGGTAATGCTACCACAGGTCTAGGATTATCTAATATGGATAACTCAAGTGATACAATTTATGGAGTTTTGAATGGAACTAGAGAAATTAATGATGTGATTAAAAAAACACAGTTTGAAAATTTAGATATTATAACATCTAATGTAGATTTATCTGGCTTAGAAGTAGAGACGGCTGATGACAGCAATAGGGCTTTTATACTAAAGACTAAATTAACCGCATATTTGAATGATTCTAGAAGATTATATGATTATGTCTTGATCGATTGCCCACCTTCGTTAAGCTTGTTGACAGTTATGGCACTTGTAAGTTCGAACTCTCTATTGGTACCACTTCAGACTGAATTTTTTGCTTTAGAAGGGTTAACACAGCTAATGAAAACAATCGAAAGGATAAAAGTAAGTTTAAATCCAGATTTGAAAATCAGAGGTATACTTTTAACTATGTACGACAAAAGAAATAAGCTTTCATCACAAGTTGAGAAAGAAGCTAGGGATTATTTTAGTGAAAAAGTTTACTCAACTGTCATACCAAGGAATGTCAGACTGTCAGAAGCACCCTCCCATGGTATGCCAGTTTTGATTTATGACAAGACCTGTCCGGGTAGTAAATCATATTTCAGTTTTACCGATGAGTTTATCAGTCAAGAAGCAACAATAGGGAGCGCAGCTTAATGGACAAAATTAAAAAAGGTTTAGGCAGGGGATTATCTTCATTGATAGGAGAAACAAAAGTAGAGGCTGAAAAAAATCAAGTATCAATTAGTGATTTAGTGCCAAATAAATATCAACCAAGGAAAATATTTGACGAAGCTAGTTTAGAAGATCTAACCAATTCGATTAAAGAAAGAGGAATGATACAGCCTATAATTGTTAGAAATTCAAATAATGATAGATCAAAGTTTGAAATAATTGCTGGTGAAAGAAGATGGTTAGCGGCTCAAAAAGCAGGTCTTCATAATGTACCTGTAG
The DNA here is from genome assembly GCA_902573755.1 of uncultured Pelagibacteraceae bacterium. Taxonomy (GTDB): domain Bacteria; phylum Pseudomonadota; class Alphaproteobacteria; order Pelagibacterales; family Pelagibacteraceae; genus Pelagibacter. The sequence continues at coordinate 26,566 of CACGLD010000003.1, read as the reverse complement.
TAATAACGGAGGCTGATGATTTGAAATCATTAGAATTCGCTATTGTTGAAAATGTTCAAAGACATGATCTAAATCCACTGGAAGAAGCACAAGGTTACAAAAGATTGATTGATGATTTCTCATATGACCAAGAGAAGGTGTCAAAATTTATTGGCAAAAGTAGAAGCCATATAACCAACTCATTGAGACTTTTAACATTGCCTGAGGATGTAATAAAGTTGATTGAGACACAAAAAATTACCGCAGGTCATGCTAAAATTTTAGTTGGGCTTCCTAATGCAAGCTTTGTAGCTAATAAAATTCTAGAAAAGAAACTATCTGTTAGACAAGCCGAAACCTTTGTAAAAATTTTTAAAAATAAAAAAATAAAATCAAACAAAACAAAGGATACAAATATTATTGCACTAGAACTCTCAATTTCTAATAAAATTGGTATAAATGTAGATATACAAAATAATAATAGAAATAAGGGAAAAATTTCTTTTGAGTATAAAGACTTAGATCAATTAAATAAAATAATCGAGATAATTAAACAGTATTATTAGAACGTACAGATATAATTTCTATAATTAAGTTCCTAATAATATTTATAGGATCAGTCTTATTTTTTTTCACTACCAATTCTATTTGATTGACCGTTTTTAATAAATTAAAAATATCATCACTGTTCCAATTTTTAATTTGTTGTTTAACAATTTCTTTATCTTTCCAAAATATTGCTGGTTTAGCCTCTAATATAGTTTTTTCTATATTATTATTTTTACTAAACTCTTTATTTAATTTTAATAACCTTTTTATTTTTTGTAAAAAAACTCTTGTTATAATTATACAATCTTCAACATTAAAAATGTTTTCATTAAGCATTAAAAGAGTTTTGCTTTTATTTTTTGCTAAACAATTATCAATTAGTTCAGAAATACTATAATTTTCAATCAAATTTATTAATTTAAAAAGATTTTCTTCCGTTAACTTTTTATTATTTTTTGTAAAAAATAAAATTTTATTAAGTTCATTTTTTAAAACACCCCGATCTCCATTACACTTGTTAATTATTAAATTCAAATTAGACTGTGAAATTTTAAGATTGTTTTCTTTTAAGAAAACATAAATTATTTTTGATAAAGATTCTTGGTTATCGGGATAAAATGCTACGCATATACAATTCTTATCTTTTTCAAAGAAAGATCTCAATTTTGATTTTTTTTCTAAATTATTTGCATCTATTATAATTAATATATCTGAAAGATCTTTTTCTTGAAAATAGTTTATTGAATTTAGTATTTTATCAGATGCTCTATTTATAATTATTATTTTTTTATCTTCAAATAAGGATTTGGATAAAATGTTCTCAAATGTCGTTTCAGAGTTTTCTAAAAATTCTTTTTCCTCATATTTTATTACTGATCTATTTTCATTATTATTAATTATTGTTGAGATGGCTTCTTCTTTTGCTCCCTGATTCTGACCATAAAATAAAATTATGCTATTATTGCTGGGTTTTATTTTTTGAATTTCATATGATTTTAAAATCATAGATTATTTAGTAATTTTAAATTAAATTTTCTTACAATAGAAATTGTAAAATTTTCTTTAATTGTTTCCTCATAATTCTTTTGTTCAAAAATGTCTGATATATTTTCAAAATTTTGTTTTTCGGTAAATGAAATTTCTTTACTATCTTCACCATCTTGAACAACAAAATTTACCGTAACTTTTACTTGGTAGTTTGATGGCGATCCTTTTGTATCACGGGATATAACGATTTTATTAAACGATGTATTTACTTGAATTTTTAATTCTCTTAATGAGTTTTTTTTAGAAATTCTGTCTAGTTCATTTTTAACTACATTATTTACAAACCTGTCACCCTCAATACTTACAATGTTAATTTTGAAGTTTGATTTATTGGTATCTTTATAAATAGGATTAAAACCACAGTGTGTTAATCCAAGTATAAATAAAATAAGTAGAAATTTTTTTTTCATTTAAATTATTATATTAACTAATTTATTCTTAATAAAAATTTTTCTTTTAATTATTTTTTTTTCTAAATATTTAAATATTTTGTCATCATTCTTTATAATATCAAATATATCATTTTCATTTGAATCAATTTTAGTTTGAATTAAACCTCTTTTCTTACCATTTATTTGCACAACAATATTTGCTGTTTCTTCTTTAATAAAATTTTTATTATATTCTGGCCATTTAATATCTTCAGATTTTATTAAACTCAGACATTCATTTGAAAAATGAGGTATTATGGGCATCATACTAATTAATATTTTTTCGTAATTATCTATTAATGTATCTTTTGAATATTTTTGGTTAATTTGTTTATTTAAAAAAGAATATATTTCATGGAGATTGGCAATTATTTTGTTATAGCTGAAATTTTCTAGATTATCCGTTATTTTTTTTAAAAATTTATTTGTATATTTTTCCAACTCTGTATCTGAATCTTTTTCATGATTTTTTTTGATTTCATCTAAAAATTTCAAATTTAAGTTCCACAATTTTTGAATGAATTTAAATGATGAAATAATTCCCTCCTCTGACCATTGAATATCTTTCTCAGGTGGACTATCTGATAATATAAATAACCTTGCAGCATCCGCTCCATAATTTAAAATAATATTTTCAGGATCAATTGTATTTTTTTTTGATTTTGACATTGATTCTGAGGGACCAACAGTAATTATTTTTGTATTATCTTTTTTTAGATATTTTTTCCCATTAATATTTTCTATTTCTTCTGGTGCTACCCAGTTATTGTCGGGATCTTTGTAAGTTTCATGACAAACCATTCCTTGAGTGAAAAGTCCATCAAATGGTTCTTTTATATTAAAGTCACTACTTTCATAAGCAAGAGCTCGCATAAAAAATCTCGAATAAAGTAAATGTAAAATTGCGTGTTCAACTCCACCTATATACTGATCAACAGGCATCCAGTAATCAATTTCTTCTTTTTTAAATCCATAATCCAAATGATTTGGAGAACAAAACCTTAAGTAATACCAAGAAGAGCATACAAATGTATCCAGTGTATCAGTTTCTCTCCTCATTTTTTTTCCATCGATAATAATTTCTTTCCATTCATTTTCTTTGTCTAAAGGATTTCCTTTAACATCTAGATTTATATTTTGTGGTAGTTTAACTGGTAGCATTGTTATTGGAATAGGGTGAGCGTTATTGTTTTCATCATAGGCTATTGGTATTGGGCACCCCCAATATCTTTGCCTTGAAACTCCCCAATCTTTTAAACGATAATTAATTTGTTTTTTTCCTAATTTTTTATTTTCAATAATTTTTATAGTTTCAATTACTGCATCTTCTGGAGCATTAAGACCATTTAAAAAATCAGAATTAATTATAATACCAGGTCCCGCATAAGCTTCATCAAGCACTTCAAATTTTTCATCTTTGTCATGTGGCCTGACAACAGTTTTAATTTTAAGATTATATTTTTTGGCAAAATCAAAATCTCTTTGATCATGTGCAGGACATCCAAAAACTGCTCCAAATCCATAATCCATCAAAACAAAATTTGCAAAGTACACGGGCATTTTTTCTTTTGGATTCAAGGGATTTGAAGCAAGCAGATTTGTTTTAAAACCAATTTTATCTGCAACTGCAATTGCCTCTTCTGTTGTTCCAGTTTTGGAGCATTCATCTTTAAATTTTTGAAATTCTTTATCATTTTTATAAAATTTTGAAATCTCATGATCTATTGATAAAGCTAAGAAAGAAAATCCAAATAGTGTATCTGGACGTGTAGTAAAGCACTTGATATTTTTTATTGGAAGATCACCTTCAATATCAAAATTTATCTCACAGCCAAATGATTTTCCTATCCAATTTTTTTGCATTGTTTTAACTTTATTTGGCCAATTTTTTAAACCATCTAGTCCATCAAGCAAATCTTGGGAAAATTTAGAAATGTTGAAAAACCACTGACTTAATTTTTTTCTTTCTACTATGGCTCCTGATCTCCATCCCTTTCCATTAATTACCTGCTCATTAGCAAGCACTGTTTCATCAACGGGGTCCCAGTTGACATAGTTTTCTTTTCTGTAGACCAATTTTTTCTTAAATAGTTCTAGGAAAAAGGCTTGTTGATGTTTGTAATAATCTTCAGAGCATGTTGAAATTTCTCTATTCCAATCAATTGATAGCCCAAGTTTTTTTAGTTGCGTTTTCATAGCCGCAATATTTTTTTCTGTCCATAATTTAGGATCTAGTTGATTTTGCTTTGCGGCATTTTCTGCAGGCATTCCAAAAGAATCCCAACCCATGGGGTGAAGTACGTTAAATCCTTGAAGACCTTTATATCTAGCGAGCACGTCTCCTATAGTATAATTTCTTACATGTCCCATATGTATTTTACCTGATGGGTATGGGAACATTTCTAGACAGTAAAATTTTTTTTTATTTTTATCTATTTTGGTTGAGAAATTCTGATTTTTTTCCCAAAATGCTTGCCACTTATCTTCAATTAATTTGAAATTATATCTTTCCACAAAATTTAAAATTTTAATTATTAAATTATTATTCGATACCTAAGCCCTGATTTTTATAAGGCTTAAAGTTTTTATCTTTTTTCTGTTTTTCATAGATAGCTGCTTTTTTTAAAATTTCTTTTTTAATTTCTTTTACTAATATTTTGTCTGTACTTGAAATTTTACAATTAATTAGATTGTCTCTGCATATTCTATTAAAAATTTTTATTTCTAGTGCGTCTGATCTAATTTCATTTGTAAGAAATCTGATTGATATTTTTATACTTTCGCCGGGGTTATTTTCGTCTGAATACCAGTCTGTAATTATAATACCTCCACTATAATTAACAGATGCTAGTGGTATAAAATCAATTACATCAAGCGAAGCCCTCCATAGTTCATTAGAGCTGGCAAAATCAAACGTTCCACTGCCACCTTTCAATTCATTAAATGTTTTATTTAAGGTAAATCCTCGACCTTCTTCTAAATTCTTTTTAACCCTTTCTTTAGGATCAGCTGAAACTTTTCTAGCATCAGCTCCTGGGAATTTTCCATTACAACCAGCTAAAAAAAGGCATATAATGCTAAAAAAGAAGATGTTTTTTAAAGTTTTAACTAAAGTTATTTCGTTATTCATTTCTGTTAGTTTATATATCAAAATTTTCTTACTTTTATAAAATTATTGATATACTTGAAAAAAAGTGTTGCATAAATGTAACATAATATGTTTTTTTTAATAAAATCAATCAAAATTGCGAAAATACAGTTCTTAAGATGATAATTAGGCAATGTTTATTATTAATAATTAACAAATATTAAAGGAGTAATTAATATGAACACATTTAAAAAAATAGGTTTAACTGCATTAGCGGGTTCGTTAGCAGTTTCATCTGCAGTTGCTGGTGAAATGTCAGTAGCTGGTTCAGCTAGTCTAGGTGTTAAAAATACAACTAAGACATCTGCTGGTAAATCTTGGACAATGGGTAACCAGTTAACTTTCTCAGGTTCTGGTGAGTTAGACAATGGTATGAATGTATCATTATCTTTCGTTCTTGACCAAGACGACGATACAACTTTAAGTGAAACAGCGAGAGAAGAAAACTCTCCGTTTGACAGTCACTCTTTAACAATTAGCTCAGACTCTATGGGTACATTAGTATTCTCTGGTGAGGGTGGATCTTCTGCTCAATCAGCGATCGATACTACTGCTGCTGGTGATGCTTGGGATAATGGTTCAGGATTTACTGCAATCAGAGCTTCAGAAGCTGGAAACAACAGCATGATGTATACTCTTCCATCAATCATGGATGACTTGACGATTAAAGCGTCTTACTCTCCAGGATCTGCTGGTGGACCAGGTGCAACAGCTTGGCATGTAGGATATGCAGGAGTTGAAGGTTTATCTCTTGACTATGCTGTAGGTCAAACTGAATCAATTGGTTCAGAGCAAGAGCATACAACTATGAAAGCTTCATACGCTTATAGTTCTTTCACATTAAGCTACTCAAACACTGAGTCAGTACATGATGATGCATCAGTATCAACTGATGAAGAAATTTCTTCATGGAATATAGCTTACACTGTATCTGATGACTTATCTATCTCATACGGTACTGAGACTATCGAAACTGAAAGTGCAGCAATTGATGAAGAAGCAGAAAAAATTAATGTTTCATACACTACTGGTGGTGTAACATTATCTGCATCTCAATTTGAGTTTTCAGGTAAAGCTAACAGTAACGCAAATACAGCATCACAAGGTGATGTTGAAAGATGGGCGTTATCAGCTACTTTCGCATTCTAATTTAATTTAGATTGAAAATTATAAAAGGGCCCCTTTTTAGGGGCCTTTTTTTTATTCAAAATAAGAAATACCTGCAAATTCAGGATTATTTAATAATTTAAGTTTTTTTTCATTGTTTTTCGAAATCCCGCCTAAAGCAACTACTTTTTTTTTAGTTAATTTAGAAATTAATTTAAATTTATTAATTCCTAAATAATTTTTATTTTTTTTGAATATAGATGATATGAAAATAGTATTAACATTTTGGGTTTCTTTTGCTCTAATTTCTTTAATATCGTGAGCTGATCCAATTATATTAAATTTTTTTTTTAACGAAAAAGCCAAGTGTTTTGTAGATTTATTAAAAGAAGGAATATACGCACCATCCAAGTCTAATTGTATTGCAAGCTTGATATGGTTGGATAGATAAAATTTAACTTTATTCTTTTTACAGTATTTTTTTATTTTCAGAATAAGATCTTGATCTATTTTTTTTGAATTATAATTTCTATAAATAATAGTAGTTTGCTTACATTGTTTGTCGATAATATTTGTATCAAATTTATTTATAAAGTAATATTTATTGATCATATGCACAGCACAGTTAAAAATTTATTAGACATCAAGAATAATATTAAAATTCATCTTAATAAATTAAATATTAACAATAATCCTAAAATTGTTGCGGTTTCCAAGACTTTCAAGATTGATAAAATATTGCCTTTAATTGAGTATGGTCATAGCGACTATGGAGAAAACAAGGTCCAGGAAGCATTAGAAAAATGGACAGAAATTAAAAAAATAAATTCGAAAATAAGATTACACATGGTTGGAAAACTACAAACAAATAAAGTGAAATTTGCAGTACAAATATTTGACTATATTCATTCGGTTGATAGTGAAAAGCTTGCAAGAAAAATTGCTGAAGAACAAAATAAAATAAATAAAAAAATAAAAATTTTTTTGCAAGTTAACATTGGTGATGAAAATCAGAAATCAGGTATAAATAAAAATGAGGTAGGCCAGTTAGTTTCATTTAGTGAAGAAATTGGTTTAAAAGTAATTGGTTTGATGTGTATTCCTCCTGTAAATACTGATCCCGAGGGTTACTTTATCGAAATGAACAGATTAAATAAAGAACTAGGTCTAGCAGAATTGAGTATGGGCATGTCCTCAGATTATTTAATTGCAGCCAAAAATTTCTCAACATATGTTAGAATCGGGTCTAGTATTTTTGGGCAAAGATCTTAAAAGATTTTAATTTTTGAATTTTTTTTAATCAATTTTAACATAATTAAAAAATCTTTTTCTTTTAAGCCAACACATCCAGCTGTCGGTTTATAATCTCTAGTTAGGTGAATAAAAATACAACTTCCTAGGCCAACTATAGGTTTTTTAAAATTATACTTAATTGGAATGAGTAAATTATATTTATAATCATTTCTTTTTAATTTCTCGTGTCTTATTTTATTATTTACTTTAATAAGTTTGTTATATTTTTTTGAAAAATTAATATCATTACACCAACCCATTTCTTTTTTAATTTCTATACATTTTAATAAAGTTAATGGTTTTTCTATTCGATCTTTTCGATAGTATAAATTTCCAATTTCAAAAATTCCTTTTGGAGTTTTTTTGTCTCCTTCCTTTTTATTGATAGTTGAACCTTTTTTGCCAATACAGCAGATAAATTTAAATTCATCTATTTGAAGAGTATGTTTATTTTTAACAAAAATTGTCATATTCTCATTTTGTGAGTAATCAGAATTTAATAATATATAAGTTTAATGGATTATATCAAATTCTCGAAGAACTTAGTTTAGATTTAAATTTTAATATTATTGTTGCAGACAATGAAGAGTCACTAAATGAAAAAACAAAAAAAATTCATAATTATTTAATTATATCTAAAAAAAAATATTCAGATATTCCTAATGAATTAGTTTTAGATTACAGACCAATTAATATTTTTAAATTAATCGAAAAGATAAATATTGAATATTTAAAATTACAATATAACAGCCAGTCTGAAGTCTTAGTAAAAAACTATACTATTGATTTAAATTCTAGAGAAATGCTAAAAAATAATATCAAGATTAAATTGACTGAAAAAGAAATAAATACAATTAGTTATTTATCTAAATCAGAAAAACCAGTTGGTATTGATGAGCTGCAAGAAAAAGTATGGAGTTATCAGTCTGATATAGAAACCCATACTGTTGAGACACATATATATAGATTAAGAAAAAAAATTTTAGACACTTTTAAGGATAATAAATTTATAGTTAGTGAAAAAGATGGTTATCAAATCAAATAAAAAAAATTTCATAGCTAAAGATTTATTCACAAAAAAATATAAACCAAAGATAGTTAAACCTAAAAGAGGCAAGGGAAGTTTTAAAAGGATAAAAAAGCCTAGTATTTGATTTATAACAATTTCTAAATTTATTTACCTAATATCCACATTAAAACTAATGACAATTCTATCTTCATCAGAATTATTTTCAGAAACTTTATGAGGCAAATACCCTGGAAAAATTAGCAAATCACCCTCTTGTATATTTAAAGAAAAAATATTTGTGTTTAGTTCATTTTTATTTTTAACCTCCGGATAAGAATATTTTTTTGCTTGATTCAAACTTTCAACTTGAAATTTGCCACAATTTTCGGGTGCCTTCACGTAGTATGCTGCACTTAAAAAGCAGTTTGGGTGAGTATGTGTAATATTAAAATCACCTTTTTTATTTATGATAGACCACATACTTGCAATTCGTATTTGTTTATTTTCAGTTTTCCAACCTAAGTTTTGGCACACATTTAAAATGTATTTTTGGAGCGATAATGCAAATTTATTTTGTACTGTATCTTTTTTTGATATTTCAAAATCTGGAGAATGCCATCCTCCTTGATTAGATTTTAAAATATTTTTATCTGAGTCATTTTTATATAGATCATAAATATATTTTGATAATTCAGCATTGAATTCTTTAAAATTGTCAAATTTATATTTAAATATAGGTTCAGGAAATAAATTTAAAATTTTAACGTCATTCATATAAAATTAAATCCTCGCTCCAATTTTTTGAATTATTTTAGATGATAGTTTAGTTCCATACTTTAAACAATCATGTACGTTTAATTTATTTATTAATCCATGAAGATATCCAGCCGCAAAGAGGTCACCAGCACCAGTTAAGTCAGTAATCTTAAGATTTTTTTCTGCTGCACATTCTACTATTTCTTCTCCATTAATTGCGATTGCTCCCTTGGCACCTCTTGTAATTATAACGCTCTTCTTTAAATTTTTAGAAAAGGAAATTACTTCTTCAAAAGACTTGCTATCAATTAAAGACAAAATTTCTTGCTCATTTGCAAATATAATATCAAGCTTGTGTTTTACTAATTCTAAGAAATGATTTTTATGTCTTTCAACACAAAATAGATCAGATAATGACATTGCTACTTTATTTGAATTGCTTATGGCTTTCGCGAATGCTCTTTTTGGTTCACCTTCGTCCCATAAATATCCTTCTAAGAATGTTATTTCAGCACTTTTAACTATTTCAGCATCAATATCATTGTCGTTTATTTTACCTGCGGTTCCTAGAAAAGTGCACATTGTTCTTTCAGAGTCAGGTGTAATTAAAATTAAACAACTTCCGGTTGGAATAGGCTCAATTTTTTTTGAATATAAATATTTTACATTTTCTTTTATCAAGCCATCTTCATATTTTTGACCTAGATCATCATGATTTACCTTTCCAATAAAACCAACTTCATTTCCAAGTTGGGATAGACCAACTATAGAGTTTGCAACAGATCCTCCTGAAATTGTTTCTTCTATTTTTAAATTTAAAATTAATTTTTTAAATTCTTCTTCGTCAATGAGTTTCATTGTACTTTTTGTAAGCCTATTTTGTTCTAAGAACTTTTCATCGACTCTACAAAGAACATCTACAATTGCATTTCCTATTCCTAAAATCTTCATATTAAGCTTTTTTGGTAATAACAGGTTTTTTTCTATTTGGGTAGCAAGTAGTGCATATTTTACAAGTTAAACCATAACAATCTCTTGCTTTACAATATTCTCTGCCATAAAAAATTATTTGTAAATGGAGTTTAGACCAAGTTTTTTTAGGAAAAATTCGTTTTAAATCTTTTTCAGTTTGCACTACATTTTTTCCATTTGTTAAGCCCCATCTTTGTGCAAGTCTATGAATATGTGTATCAACTGCAAAAGCCGGATATCCAAAACCTTGGGACATAACCACGCTAGCCGTTTTATGGCCTACGCCTGGCAGTTTTTCGAGTTCATCAAAAGTTTTAGGTACTTTCCCACTATGTTTTTCTAATACCTGTTTTGACATTAAATAAATACTTTTTGCTTTAACTCTAAAAATACCTATTTTTTTAATTAATCTTTCAATTTTTTTTCTTCCTAATTTTACAAAGTGTTCTGGTCTGTAGTATTTAGGATATATATCTTTTGTTACATTATTAACGTTAACATCAGTACATTGTGCAGAAAGCAGTACAGAAATTAATAGTGTGAAAGTATTTTTACTTTTTAAAGGAACAGGAGCTTTAGGGTAAATTTTATTTAGAGTTTTAACTATGATTTTTGCTTTTTGTTTTTCATTCATTATGAAAAGTTAAGCAAGTCTCTCATAGAATATAAGCCTGGTTTTTTTTTCATCAACCATTTAGAGGCAGTTAAAGCTCCATCGGAGTAAAGTGCTCTATCAAAAGCCTCATGGTTTAATGTAATTATTTCTTTTCCACTCGAGAATTTCACCTCGTGTTCACCAATAATTTCACCTTTTCTAATTGAGTTAAAATTAATTTTTTTTCCATAAGGAAAAGATTTTTTATTTAAGAATTTTTTTCCAATTAAATTATATAAATTTTTATTTTTTCCATCGGCAATTCCTTTACCAAGCATTAACGCAGTCCCAGATGGGTAGTCTTTTTTATGTTTGTGATGTACCTCAAATATTTTACTTAGGTATTCATCGTTTAATGATTTTGAAGCAATCTCGGTTAAATACATCAATAAGTTTACACCTAAGCTCATGTTACCTGCTTTAAGAATAGATATTTTTTTTGAATATTTTTTAATTTGATTTTCTTGGCTTCTAGTAAATCCAGTCGTACCAATTACTACTTTTTTCCTCAGTTTTGATGCTATTTTTAATATTTCTAGAGTGCAATTTGGTACTGTAAAATCAATAATTACATCAGTTTTTTTAAAGGCTTTTTCAGAATTTAACTCAGGTTTAACTCCATTAAACTTTTTATTTATTAATCTATTTTCTGTAAGTGTAACCAGTTTAAAGTTTTTATTTTTCCTTGAAGACTTAATTAATTGCTGGCCCATCCTACCCATGCAACCAGAAATACCTAAATTAATTTTTTTCATATTTTTTTATGATTTTGTTCCATACTACTTCATATAAAACATAAATAAAGATACTTATAATCATTACTACAATACTAAACAGAATTGATTTTCCCCAACTACCAAACCAAAAGTACGAAAGCAATGAAATCCAAATTAACCCGATAATTTGCCAAATAATAGCTTTATAAAATAATAATTTTTTACTCATAATTTTCCTTAAAGTTAATGTTAATTTAATCTTTAAAGAAAATTTTTATGAGTCCTCACTAAATACTTTTTTGATAAATAGGTGACAATTCCAATTCTTCCAGAAGTTAAAAATAGTTTTAATCATTGTTAATTCTTCCAAAAATCTTTTGCTTTTTGAAAAAATTTTTTAATACTTGGATTTGACTTATCGTTTTCTATTTCTCTAAATTGTTCAAGTAATTCTTTTTGTTTTTTATTTAAGTAAACAGGCACTTCTGTCTTAACCTGAACATATAAATCACCAAAATCACCCCTTCTCATAAATGGCATTCCTTTACCCTTTAATCTGAATTGTTTTCCATTTTGAGTACCATCAGGAATTTTTATTTTTGCTTTTCCTCCATCAATGGTAGGTATTTCAATGGTTGTTCCCAAAGCAGCGTCTGCAAATGAAAGTGGAAATTCAAAAAATAAATTTTCGTCTGATCTTTTAAACAAGTTATGAGAATTTACATTAATAAATAGATAAAGATCACCTGTTGCCCCGCCTCTTGTTCCTGCTTCACCTTTTCCTGCAAGCCTAATTCTAGTCCCGTCATCAACACCTTTTGGAATGGTTACAGAAATTTTCTTTGATGCTTGTTTTTTACCTTGGCCATTACAATCATTACATGGGTTAGTTATTTCCTCACCATTTCCATTACATTGAGGACAAGTTTGTTGTACTGTAAAAAAACCTTGATTGGATCTTATTCTACCATTACCGCCACAATATGAGCACCTGTCAGGAGAATAGCCTGGTTTAGATCCATTTCCTCTGCATGTACCACACTGCTCTGTTGTTGAAAATTTAATGTCTTGTTTTTTTCCATGGTAAGCTTCTTCTAATGAAATAGATAAATCGTATCTTAGGTCAGAACCTCTATTATTTGATTTTCTACTTCTTGATCTTCCACCTCCCCCAAAATCACCAAAGAAATCTTCAAAAATATCTGAGAAATCAGCTCCACTAAATCCACCAAAGCCACCACCTGGTCTACCTCCACCGTTTTCAAATGCAGCATGACCAAAATTATCGTAGTTTTGCTTTTTCTCTTTATCTGAAAGTATTCCGTAAGCTTCGCTTGCTTCTTTGAATTTTTCTTCTGCTTTAGAATCTCCTGGATTTTTATCAGGATGATATTTAACAGCTAATTTTCTATATGCAGATTTTAATTCTTCAGGGCTCGCGCTTTTATTAACGCCTAGGACATCGTAATAGTCTCTTTTAGCCATCAAATTACCCCAGACAATTAAATGTCAGTTTAAGCGCTTTTTTCTTTATTCTCGTCTTTTACTTCTTCGAAATCAGCATCAACAACATTCTCGTCTTTTTTACCTGCATCATCTCCACCATCATCTTTTCCAGAATCAGGTTTTGCACTTTGTTGTGATTTATAGATTGCTTCTCCAAGTTTCATTGAAGCCTGAACTAAAGCTTCAGTTTTTTTCTTAATATCTTCAATATCTTCACCTTTTAAAGCCTCTTTAACTGAAGATGACGCATCTTCAATTGCTTTTTTCTCTGCATCAGAAATTTTTGATCCGTGCTCTTTTAAATTCTTTTCAGTAGAGTGAATTAGAGTATCTGCTTGGTTTCTAACGTCAACAGACTCTCTTTTCTTTTTATCAGCTTCTTTATTAGCTTCTGCATCTTTAACCATTTTTTCAATTTCTTCATCACTTAGTCCGCCTGAAGCTTGGATTTGAATTTTTTGTTCTTTACCAGTTCCTTTATCTTTAGCAGAAACATTAACAATACCATTAGCGTCAATATCAAATGTAACTTCAATTTGAGGAACTCCTCTTGGTGCTGGCGCAATACCCACTAATTCAAAGTTACCTAAAGCTTTATTGTCAGCTGCCATTTCTCTTTCACCCTGTAGAACTCTAATAGATACTGCAGGCTGATTGTCTTCAGCAGTTGAAAAAACCTGACTTTTTTTAGTTGGAATTGTTGTGTTTTTATCAATTAGTTTTGTAGAAACTCCACCAAGTGTTTCGATTCCAAGTGATAGTGGAGTTACATCTAATAGAAGTACATCTTTAACATCACCCTGTAATACTCCTGCTTGAATAGCAGCACCCATAGCCACTACTTCATCAGGGTTTACACTTTTGTTAGGATCTTTCCCAAAAAAGTTTTTAACTTCTTCTAATACTTTTGGCATTCTAGTCATACCACCTACCATAACTACTTCATCAATTTCACTAGCAGTAATTCCTGCATCTTTAAGAGCCGTTTTACATGGAGGCATAGTTCTAGCAATTAAGTCTTCAACTAGAGCCTCAAGTTTTGCTCTAGTCATTTTTAAATTAATATGTTTTGGACCTGTTTTATCTGCTGTAATAAAAGGTAAGTTTATATCTGTTTGTTCTGCAGATGATAATTCTATTTTTGCTTTTTCGGCAGCCTCTTTTAATCTTTGTAAAGCAAGTTTATCTGACTTAAGATCAATTCCATTATCTTTTTTAAATTCAGAAATTAAGTAATCAACTATAGCATTATCAAAATCTTCACCGCCTAAAAAAGTATCACCGTTAGTTGATTTAACTTCAAAGACGCCATCACCTAATTCTAAGATAGAAACATCAAATGTTCCTCCACCTAAATCATATACAGCAATTTTTTTATTTTGTTTTTTATCTAAACCATATGCTAGAGACGCAGCCGTTGGTTCATTGATAATTCTTAAAACTTCTAACCCAGCAATTTTTCCAGCATCTTTCGTTGCTTGTCTTTGTGCATCATTAAAGTATGCGGGCACTGTAATCACAGCTTTAGTTACAGCCTGACCTAAATATTTTTCTGCTGTTTCTTTCATTTTTTGTAAAATGAATGCAGATATTTGAGAAGGCGAATATTTTTCACCTTTAGCTTCAATCCAAGCATCGCCTTTTTCTGAATTAACTATTTTGAAAGGCGCAGCTTCCACATCTTTTTTTACAGTTGGGTCATCAAAATTTCTTCCAATTAATCTTTTAACTGCAAAGATAGTATTTTCTGGATTTGTAACAGCTTGTCTTTTTGCTGGTTGTCCAATTAATTTTTCGTTTTCATCTGTAAATGCTACAACTGATGGAGTTGTTCTTGCTCCCTCAGCATTTTCTAAAACCTTAGCTTGTGTACCTTCCATAATGGCAACACATGAGTTTGTTGTTCCTAAGTCTATTCCAATAATTTTACTCATAATATTAATGTCTCTCTTTCGTCATATAGGGTTTAAATGTGAAACTACAAGTTGATCTCATAATTATTTATTTTCCAAATTTTCCTTATTTTCTTCAGTTTTTTCCTCTTTGATTGTTACTTTTTTTGACACCCCAACTAATGAGGGTCTAAGTAATCTGTCTTTTATAGTAAAGCCTTTTTGAATTTCCTGGATTATTGTTCCAGGTTCTTTCGTATCGTCCTCTATTTCCATCATTGCTTGATGAAAGTTTGGATCTAGTTTTTTGTTAAGGCTATCAATTGGTTTAATGTTATTTTTTTCGAATATTGAGATTAGATCTTTTTTAATAATGTCTAAATGTTCTAATGTCTTCTTTAATGCTTCTGTTTCTTTTAACTTGTCGTCGCTTTCAAGAACATGTTTCGACCGATCCAAGTTATCAATCAAATTTAATGCTTCTTTAGCAAAACTATAACCACCATACTCAAAAGCATCCTCTTTTTCTTTTTCAAATCTTCTTCTTTGATTTTCCATTTCAGCAAAAGTTCTTGCCACTTTATCTTCAAGTTCTGCAATTTTTTCTTCAGGAGTTGGTTCTTTGATTTCTTCTTTGGGTTCTTGGTCTGTTTCTTTCTTATTTTCTTCGGTTAAATTTTCTTCAGATTTTTCAGTTTGGTTCACTGTATCCTGGTTTTGATCTACAGAAGTGCTATTTTGGTTTTCCTCTTTTTCCATAGCCTCTTATATGGTAAGGATTTTAGTAATTTCTAGATGTCTAAACAAAAAATTGATAAATTATTAATAGGTACTAATAACAAAGGTAAATTGCGTGAAATCAAGAGTTTATTGCCTAAAAAAATTAAAATTTATTCTACATCTACATTTAATCTTAGAAGCCCAGTTGAAAATGGTAAGACTTTTAAAGAAAACTCACTGATCAAATCTAAATATTTTTCAAAAAAGACAGGATTGTTGTGTTTAGCTGACGACTCTGGTTTGGAAATAGATTTTTTAAATAAAAGTCCTGGAATTTATTCTGCAAGGTGGGGAGGAAAGTATGGGGACTTTAGTAAAGCCATAAAAAGAGTTTATAGAGAATTAAATAAAAAAGACAAAAATTGGAAAAACAAAAAAATAAAAGCAAGATTTATTTGTGCACTTTCTATTTCATTCTTAAATAAAAAAATTGCATGCGTCATAGGTAAAGTTGAAGGTCATATTTCACATGAAGCAAAAGGAAAAAATGGATTTGGTTATGATCCAATTTTTATTCCTTTAAGAAAAAGAAAAACTTTTGGAGAAATGAAGCCATCTCAAAAGTATAAAATGGATCATAGATATCAAGCTTTTAAAAAAATTAGAAAATTTCTATAAGTTTTTGATCTTCAATTTTATAAAAATTAAGTCTATGATTTATTTTATTATTTTGAATATCAAAGACTCCTATTTTTCCTTTGAATGAATTTTTTTTCTTAAAAATTTTATTTAAATTTTCTGTATTTGAGTTTAGTGATAAATAATAAACCAAGCCAACAAGGTCATAACTTAATAAAGACAAATGAGTGGGATCATCGTTAAATGCGTTATAGTACTTTATTTTGTAGCTATCAAAATTTTCTTTATTTATTGATGGATAATATAAAGGTTGGATATCAGTTTCGTTTAATAAACTTTCATCAAACCATTGATTTAAAGTTATAAAATATTTATTTTTTGGAAGTACGTCAGTATATAAAAGTGATGTAGATACACTTTTTAGACTTTCATCAAAATCTGCAATTACAACAGCGTCAAAATTTAAACCACCCAAAGTGTATCTTTTTTCAAGTCTTTTTATTTTTTTTTCTTTATTTGGATCATTTGAATTTTTTATCCTTTTTATTTCATCCTCTAAATTTTGCTTTCTTATTCTGTAGTTTGTAATTTCTTCTATTTGTTTTGTTAGTTTTGTAGGCTCTATATTATATTCGAAATCTTTATAAATCTTAATTTTTGAATTTTTCATTCCTCTTTTAACTTCAAATTCATAATCTTGGATTGGTGTTAAAAAAATAGTTCTTTGTATTTGATTAGTTTCTAAAAATTTTTTTATTGTATTAAATTGTGATGTAGAATTAATTCCAGCAGAGATTACATTTTTTGGAAGATCCAAAGTTTTATTTGTTAATGATAAAAAAGTTAAATCCTTCATTTCATCTAAATAAGTTAAACTTTCATAGAACACAGGGCCTATAATAATTTTTATCCCCATCTCACTTAATTCAAATGCTGATTTTAAAGTTTGATTAGCTTTAGTTGCCGTATCTTTTGGATAGATTTCTATCAGATCATTATCAATATCTTTGACCGCTAATCCAACTGCTTTAATGATTGACTCTCCAATTTCCTTATTTTCTCCTGACATAGGTATCAATAATCCTATTTTGATTTTTTCTTGAGCATTAACATTTGGAAAAAACAGAAAGTAAAAACTTAAAATAATAAAATAAATAATTTTAATTAATTTGATCATTTTGATGTTAATATAATATTTTTTAAGCTGAATTATGATCATAAAACCACAATTTAAATTAAAAGAATACGAAAATGGCCTTTATTTGGTATCAACTCCTTTAGGAAATTTAAAAGATATAACTTTAAGAGCAATTGAAGTTTTACGGCAGTCTCATTATATTTTATGTGAAGATACTCGTGTTTCTAAAAACCTTTTAGATAAATATCAAATAAAATCAAAGTTAATTTCAAATCATAAATTTAATGAAAAAAAAAATGTAGTAAAAATTATTGAATATCTAAAATCTGGAAAAATAATTTCTTTGATATCAGATGCTGGTACGCCTAGTATTTCTGATCCTGGTTCAATTTTAGTTAATGAGTGTATTAATAACGAGATTAAAATATTTCCCATTCCTGGACCTTCGGCTGTTGCCGCAGCTGTTTCAATTAGTGGTTTTTCAGATAAATTTTTATTTTGTGGTTTTTTCCCAGATAAAAAACAGCAATTATCTAATGAATTAAAAAAATTCTCAGAATTTGAAAATTCCTTAGTTTTTTTTATTTCTCCAAAAAAAATTAATAAAATCATACCTGAAATAAAAAAGAATTTTGCAGGAAGAAAGATAGTTTTTTGTAGAGAAATTACAAAAATATACGAAGAATTTATTAGAAAAAATGTTGATGAATTGGAATTATTTGAAAAAGAACCAAAAGGCGAGTTAACTGTTGTTGTTTCTGAAAAAAAAACACACAAAAATCTATCTCAAAAATTAAGTGAATCAGATATGAATATGATTAAAAAAATGATTAATAAATTGTCTACGAAAGAAATTACAGATATTTTAAGACAAAGTACTAACGTATCTAAAAAAGAAATATACAATTATTGTTTAGAACTAAAAAATGAAAAATAAAATATTAATTTTTGTTTTAATAAGTTTTATTTTAACTGGATGTGTTGGGGTTGGTTCTAAAGGTCTTTTTGGAACTGGTGTTTCTGTTGCATTAGATCCTAGAACAGTGGGCACTCAAATAGATGATTCTATAATGCAAAAAACTATTAGTGCTAAAATATTAGCTAAAGATAAAAAATATCTTATTTCAGTTAAAACAAAAGTTTTAGATGGTCGAATTTTTATAACTGGAAAAGTAGATAGCCCAGAAGAAAAACTATTAATAACAAAACTAGCCTGGGAAACGAAAGGCGCTAGATCTGTAAGGAATGATATCAAAATTAAAGAAGAATTTAATTTTAAACAGTCCGCAAAAGATGTTTTAATTACTTCTCAACTTAGAACAGCTATAATTGTTAATAAAAATATTAAGGCAACTAATTATCAAATTGATACCTATAAGAAGAAAATTTATATTTATGGAATTGCTTTAACTTCAGAAGAAAAGGATCTGGTTATAAGTGAAGCGAAAGAAATACTTGATGTCGAAGACGTAATTGCCAGTATCATTCTTGTTGAAGATTTAAGAATTCAAAGAGAATAGTTATTTTTTGTAATCAATCACTTGGGAAGAATAAGCAGCAATTGATGCTAGGTTAAGTATTTCAGAAGTTGATGATCTTAAAGGTGCAATTTCTATTGGAAGCCCAAGTCCAATTAATAATGGTCCAATAACTTTTGTGTCTCCAATTGTTTTCATCAGTTTATATGAAATTGCTGCACTATGTTGTCCAGGCATTATTAAAATATTTGCTTTACCAACTATCTTTGCAAAAGGATAAAGTTCCTCATACTCTGGATTGAGAGCTACATCAGGCTGCATGTCTCCATCAAATTCAAAGTCTACTTTTCTTTCTTTTAATATCTCAACCGCGTTTCGAATATGTTTTGTTCTACTAGTAAGAGGTTGTCCAAATGTAGAGTGGGATACAAAAGCAACTTTAGGATCAAATCCAAAAAGTCTAACTACTCTTGCTGTAGATATCGCTATTTCAGCCATTTGTTCAGAAGTTGGATATTCATGGACACTTGTATCACCAACAAAAATAGTTCTTCCTTTATGAACGATCATGTTTAAACCAAACATAATCTCACCTTTTCTTACATCAACAACTTGCTTAATTTTTTCAAATGAAGCACCAAATCGTCTTGTATTGCCTGTTACCGCACCATCAGCATCACCACAGGCAACCATACTAGTAGCCCAGACAACCCTGTCATTTCTAATCATTCTGTCACAATCACGTTCTAACAATCCTTGTTCTCTTTGCAATTTTTGAAATAAATGTTTTACGTATCTTTTTCTTTTTTCTTCATCTTTTGAATTAACAATCTCAATGTCAAAATTCTCACTGTAACCAATATTTTTAATCTGTTCTTTAATTTTACTTTCTTTACCAACCAAGATTGGAATACCTAATTTTGAATTTTTAAATGCTATAGCGGCTTTCAAAGTATTTTCATCTTCACCATCTGCAAAAACTATTTTTTTCTGATTTTTCTTAATAAATGAATTAATACCCTGCATGATGGTTACTGTTGGGTCTAGTCTTTGTTTTAGTTGATCTTTATAAACATCAAAATCATCTATATTTGTTCTAGCTACTCCACTATCTATCGCTGCTTTTGCTACAGCTGCTGGTATAACACTAATTAATCTTGGATCAAATGTAGATGGAATAATATAATCTTTTCCATAATGAGGTCTTTCCCCACCCATAGCTGCAACAACTTCATCAGGAACATCTTCTCTTGCTAGCTTAGCTATTGCATTAGCTGCAGCAACCTTCATTTCCTCATTTATAGTTTTAGATCTAACATCTAAAGCTCCTCGAAAAATGTAAGGAAATCCGATTAAATTATTTACTTGATTGGGATAATCTGATCTCCCTGTTGCAACAATTGCATCATTTCTAACTTCATTAATTTCCTCTGGGGTAATTTCTGGATCAGGATTAGCACAAGCAAATATAATTGGTTTTTTTGCCATAGATTTAACCATTTCTTTTTTTAGAACACCTTTTGCAGATAATCCTAAAAAAACATCTGCACCTTTAACAGCGTCTTCCAAAGTCCTATGTTTAGTTTTAACTACGTATCTCGATTTCCATTGATCAATTCCCTCAGTTCTTCCTTCGTAAATAACACCTTTTCTGTCTAGCATTATTATATTTTCAGATTTTACTCCTGAGTTTTTAAATAACTCGGTACAAGCTTGTGCTGAAGCTCCTGCACCATTTACTACAACTTTAATTTTTTCTATTGATTTACCACAAATATCTAAAGCATTAATTAATGCTGCGGTTGTTATAATTGCTGTTCCATGTTGATCATCATGAAAAACAGGAATATCCAAAATTTCTTTTAGTTTTTGTTCTATTATAAAACAATCTGGGGCTGCTATGTCTTCTAAATTTATTCCACCAAAGCTAGGTGCAAAATTTTTAATTGAATTTATGATTTCGTCTGAATCTTTACAATCAATCTCTAAATCTATTGAATCGATATCCGCAAATCTTTTAAATAATACAGCCTTTCCTTCCATTACAGGCTTTGATGCAAGAGCACCTAAATTTCCCATCCCTAATATTGCAGAACCATTACTTATTACAGCAACAAGGTTTCCTTTACTTGTGTAATCATAAGCTGCTTCTGGGTTTTCACTTATCTTTTTAACAGGAGCAGCAACTCCTGGAGAATAAGCTAAAGCGAGATCACGCTTAGTTGTCATATTTTTTGAAGAAATAATCTCAATCTTGCCAGGTTTTTTGTCTTTATGAAAATCTAAAGCTTCTTTATCTGTATAATGATCGATTTTTGTTTTTTTCATTTCTGATAACAATAAGTGTACAATTGGGGTAAAATTAAGACTAATATGATTTATGAACTTACTTAAGTCAACAGGCACATTTGGTTTTTATACTATCATTAGTAGATTGCTGGGTTATTTAAGAGATATTTTAATAGCAATTTTTCTTGGAACGGGGATGTTGGCTGATGCTTTTTTTGTAGCATTTAGAATTCCAAATACTTTTAGAAGATTGTTTGCTGAAGGCACTTTTAATGCAGCATTCGTTCCAAGTTATTCATCAGAAATTACTAAGGGAAAAAAACAATCAAACAAATTTGCTAACGATATTTTTAATCTCCTTTTTTTGTGGTTGTTATTTTTAACAATAATAATTGAAATTTTCATGCCAACATTTGTTTCTATTATTGCGCCAGGATTTGTGGGTGATTTAGAAAAAATGGAGTTAGCAATTAATTTAACAAGAATTACTTTTCCTTTTTTATTTTTTATTTGTTTAGCCTCATTTTTTTCTGCAATCTTAAATTCACACAATAAATTTGCAGCTGCTGCTGCAGCCCCAATAATATTAAATATTGTTTTAATTTTATTATTGTTTTTTTCTAAATCTTTAGGTGATCAATTAGTTTATTATTTGTCCTATGGTGTTTCTTTAGCTGGTTTTTTACAATTAATATTTTTATATAAATATGTATCAAAATATTACTCACTTAAATTTAGTTTTGAATTAAAAGTAAGTAGCAAAGTTAAATTTTTTTTTAAAAAACTTTTACCAAGTATTTTTTCATCAGGTGTCACTCAAATTAATATTTTAATTGGTACAATAATTGCATCATTTCAAGCAAGTGCAGTTTCTTACTTATATTATGCTGATAGAATTTATCAAATTAACCTAGCTATAGCTGGTATTGCGATTGGTGTTGTAATACTTCCACAGCTTTCAAAACACATTCAATCTAGAAAAAAAAATAAGATTTTGCTTATACAAAATAAAGCTCTTGAATTAAGTTTATTTTTAAGTCTTCCAGCAACTATTGCTTTAATCATAGGATCAGAACAAATTATTTCAGCTTTATTTGGATACGGGTCTTTCAATGAAAATTCAGTGAACAACTCAAGCTTAGCTTTATATTATTTTGCATTAGGGCTTCCTGCTTTTGCAATGATAAAAGTATTTTCAAGTTTTTTCTTTGCAAACCATGATACCAAAACTCCATTTTATATTTCTTTAATATCAGTATTACTTAATATTTTTATTAGTGTTTATTATTTTAGTGAAATTGGTTTTATAATAATTCCAATAGCCACATCTCTTTCATCTTGGTTTAATTCAATATTGTTATTTGTATACTTAAAAAATCGACAATTATTTTATTTTAACCAAATATTTTTTATTAAATTTATTAAAATAATTTTTGCATCAATTATGATGGGTTTATTTTTTAACTCTATGTTAAATTTTTTCCAAAACGAATTATCATTTAATCAATCAATTAAATCTTTTTATTTAATTTTATCTGTTATATTAGGATTATTGTTTTATTTAATTGTGTGTTATTTCATCAAAGCTTTTCAAATGAATGATATTAAATTAAAGTATTAATTCTATGAGTAAAAAAATATTCTCTGGCGTTCAGCCTACAGGTAATCTTCATCTTGGAAATTATTTAGGTGCCATAAAAAACTTTGTAGACCTAAATAACGATAAAAATAACAAATGTATATTTTGTGTTGTTGATCTACATGCTATTACAGTAAAGCAAGATCCCAAAGAATTAAAAAATAATATCCGAGAAACTGTTGCAACTTTTATAGCAAGTGGAATAGATCCAAAAAAAAGTATAATTTTTAATCAATCTAGAGTGGCAGCTCATGCAGAAGGAGCATGGATTTTAAGCTGTGTTGCTAGAATGGGCTGGTTGAATAGAATGACTCAATTTAAGGAGAAAGCCGGTAAAGACAAAGAGAAAGCCAGCATAGGATTGTACTCTTATCCGGTTTTAATGGCAGCTGATATTCTTTTATATGATGCTACTCATGTTCCAGTAGGTGATGATCAAAAGCAACATTTAGAATTATGTAGAGATATAGCTCAAAAATTTAATAATGATTTTGAAGTAGAAAATTTTCTTCAAGTCCCCGAACCTTTAATTCAAAAAGAGTTTTCAAGAATAATGAGTTTAAAAGATGGTTCAAAAAAAATGAGTAAATCAGAATTATCAGATTTAAGTCGAATAAATTTAACAGATAACAAAGATCAAATAATAAACAAAATCAAAAAAGCAAAAACTGATCCTTTGCCTATGCCACAAGACCCAAAGGAACTTGATGAAAGATTAGAGGCAAGGAATCTTTTAGAAATTTATTCAGGCTTAACTAATTCTACATTGGAAAACTCAGTAAAAAATTTTGCAGGTAAAAACTTTTCAGAATTTAAAGAGCAATTAGCAGAAGAACTTGTGAATAAAATTGAACCTATTTCTAATGAGATAAAAAAACTTTTAGGAGATAAAAGTTATTTAGATAAAATTCTTCTAGATGGAGTTGAAAAAGCTAATCTCATTGCATCCAAAAAGATTGAAAGAATTAAAGAAATAGTAGGTTTTTAATAAAAATTTATTATCAAGTTTTAATTTTTAAAATATTCACTATATATAATTTATGTTCGTTCAAACAGAAGTAACACCAAATCCTAATTCATTAAAATTTCTTCCTGGGAAGAAAGTTTCTAACAGTGGTCCTTATGAAATTACAAATAAAGAAGATATGAAAAATGAATTGGTAAGAAATATTTTGTCAATAAATGGTGTTGAGGGCATTTTTTTAGGTCAAGATTTTATTTCAGTAAATAAGAACGAAAACATTGAGTGGGACGAAATAAAACATATCGTAATTTCTCTAATAAATGATTTTTACGCAGATGGTAAAGAGTTTGTAATTGATGAAAATATAAAAGAAGAGGATTTAGATTTAAGTGAAATTGAAACAAAAATTGTAAAAATTTTAGAAGAAAAAATAAGACCTGCTGTTGCTAGAGATGGTGGAGATATAAAATTTAAAGAGTTTAAGGACGGAATTGTTAAGGTACAATTACAAGGGAGTTGTTCAGGCTGTCCTAGTTCAACAATGACTTTAAAACAAGGTGTTCAAAATCTTTTATGTCATTATTTACCAGAGGTAAAAGAGGTTGTTGCTATACAATAATCAATTATGAGAAAATTTAAAAAATCAGGTTTTTTAAAAAATAAAAGCTTTAATATAATTTCACGGTTTTTTTTAAGTTCTTTTATTGTAATTTCATTCTTTTATGTAACTCCTATATTTATTAATTTTGCTGATAAAAATTTTAATAATAAAGAATTTACTAATAATTCAAAAAACATTTTAAATAATACTTTAAATAAAGATAAATTAATTGAGGAAGATCTAACAGCAGAGGCTGATGAGAGAGATTTACTATATGATATTTTAGAAGAAAATAATTCTGAAATTAATCTAGTAAGATATACAACATCCGAGATTGACTCATTATTTAAAGAGGTAAACTATAATTTAAAAGATGTAAGAGATACAAAATTAGTAAAACCAATAGATATTGGTCTTCTTCCGAATGAAATTAAAAACATAGCTAACACTAAAAAAAGAAAAGATATGTTTATAAAAATTGTTCTCCCTTTAATAGTTAAGGAAAACAATAAAATTAGAGTTGATAGAAAAAGATTATTCACAATTTTAAATAAAAATAGCAACACTGATATTGAAAAAAAGTGGTTAGAAAAAAAATATAAACAATATGGTGTAAGAAAAAATGATTTATCAACTCTAAAAGTAAGAATGGATGAAATACCAGTTTCGTTAGCAATAGCTCAAGCTGCTAAAGAAACCGGTTGGGGTACTTCAAGGTTTGCATTAAAGGGAAATGCTTTATTTGGTCAATGGACTTGGTCTGGCGAGGGATTAAAACCTAAAAATGCCGATGAGGGAAAAGATCATAAAGTTATGAAGTTTCATAGCCTGCAATTGTCTGTAAGAGCATATTTAAGAAATTTAAATACACACTCAACGTATAAAAATTTAAGAAAAGCGAGAACAAAACTTAGAAATCAAAATAAACCTTTAGATAGTTTAATTTTGTCTAAGCATTTAGATAAATATGCAGAAACAGGAAACCAATATATAGAGGTTTTACAAAAAATTATTGAACAGAATAATCTAAAAGATTTTGATGAAGCGAGATTATTGCCTTCAAGTAAAGACCTAGAAAGTTTAATTTAGTTTTCTTTTATAGGAAATTGAACCCCAAACCATCTCCATTTTCCATTATCATTCAAAGAACAATTAATTCTACCTCTTCTTGGTTTGAATGGTTCTCTAAATTTAATTGTTAGAGTGTTATTAGCAAAGCTTGTATTTGATTTTTCCCAAACGTTTCCCTCGTTAGAATAACAACTAATATTAGTTAAATTTTTTTGCTCCTTGAAAAATTCAACTTTAAAATTTGGAGGGTTAGTGTTTACGAATAATTGTTTTTCTTCAGGAAGTATTCTTTTATATTCAAGTGGAAAATAATTTACTATTGATTTAAATCTTTTTAACTCGCCGTATTTTTCATTAATTGGAAATCTAGGTAATTCAAATTTGTCTTTATTTAAATCAATTACGCCAGAATGCTGACCAAAAGCATATTTAAAATTTTTAGATATATAGTCTTTCATAAATTTAGAGTATTCACCAAAAGGATATGAGAATAGGTTAGGGATATAACCAAGTTCCCTTAGAAAAATTTTATTAGCCGTTTCAATATCTAAAATAAATTCTTCATTGCTTACATCTATGAGATATTCATGAGTATGAGAATGATGTCCTATATTTGCAAATTTATTCCCCTCAACCTCTTTAATTTGCTCCCAAGTCATGTAACCTCTTTTTCCCACTGGTTCAGTTGAAACAAATAAAATAAATGGAATTTTATTTTCTTTTAGATAAGGCCATGCTTCAGTATAAAAAGACTCAAAAGCATCATCGATAGTTATAAGAATTTCTTTTTTTTGTTTTGGTTTATTAAACTGTTCATCAAAATTATTTGGATTATGAAAATTAAAATCTGAGTTCTTAATAATATTTATATGTTCCTTAAATATATCCATTTTAATATTGGTTGAGGGGTACTTATTCTCATTAAAACGGTGATACATAATTGATAGAATTCCTTCATCATTGGAAT
>CACGLD010000002.1 GCA_902573755.1 uncultured Pelagibacteraceae bacterium | reverse complement strand
TCTTTTATAATCTTCTTTTTTTTTGAGTAATCTAATAATTATTATTATTGGTGAGAATAATAATATTAAAGTTAAAATTATTTGATATAAAAAAAACATAATTATTTTTGGATCTGTTTTTCATAAAAATTTTTATATATTTTTGATTTAGAAAGTAGTTCTTCATGCTTACCACTATTAACAACTACTCCATCATCAATTAAATATATTCTATTAGCGCTAAGAATAGTTGATAGTCTATGAGCTATAACAATAGTAGTTTTATTTTCTGTAAGTTTTGCAAGAGCCTCTTGTATCTTGTTTTCAGTTTCTGAGTCGAGTGAGGAGGTTGCCTCATCTAGCAGAATTATAGAACTTTTTTTTAGCATAGCTCTAGCTATCGATATCCTCTGTTTTTCTCCACCAGACAACCTGACGCCATTTTCACCAATTATGGTTTCATATTTATTTGGTAACTGTTTTATAAAGTCATCTGAATTTGATAACATCGCTACTTTTTCAATATCTTCGTCTGAGGCATTTTCATTTGCATATTTAATGTTATTTTTAATTGTATCATCAAATAAAGTTGTATCTTGGCTTACTAGTGAAATTTTTTCTCTTAGTGAGGTTATTTTTGCGTCAAAGATTGATTGATTGTCTATAGTGATATCTCCAGATTGAGGTTGATAAAATCTTGGTATTAAATTCATTATAGTTGATTTTCCTGAGCCACTATGTCCAACGAGAGCCGTCATTTTTCCACCTTCACAATTTAAATCAATATTATTTAAAATATTTTTTTGATTGGACTCATACTTAAAAACAACGTTATTAAATTTTATGTCTCCATTGTTAATTTTTATATCTTTAGCTGTATTTTTATCTTTGATTACATTCTCAGTATCAACAATCGGTAAAATTCTACTTGCTGCAGAAAGTCCTTGATTGATCGTCATATTCAAAGTTGATAAGGCTCTCACAGGTTGGTATGCAAGCATCATTGCAGCAAGAAATGAAAAAAAATTATTAACCTTAATTTCATTATTGGCGATAAGTGTACCTGAATAATAAATTAAAATTGCAATCATAATACCAGTAAAAAGTTCCATTATTGGAGACATCCTAATAAGCACGGTTGTTATTTTTTTATTTTTTTGCATTAACTGTTCCAAATGATGATTTGCTCTATTAATTTCAAATTTTTCTTTTTGAAAAATTTTAGTAATTTTATGATTTTTAAATAATTCAACTAGATAAGCAGTTAAAAAACCAGATTTTTCTTGTGCTTCAGTTGCAACTTTGTGCATTCTCTTTCCCAATGATTTTGATGCGAAGCTTGCTAGAGGTATCATTATTAATGAAATCAAAGCAAGTTTCCAATTTTGCATAAACATGACAATCAACAGTCCTATTAAAGTTAAGCTGTCTTTAAATAAACTCAAAATAGCAGAACTAAGCAAATTAGTTATATGTTGCACATCATAAGTAAGATTTGAAATAAATTTTCCAGAATGTTTTTTATCAATAGATTGAGTGTCTGCACTAATTAAAGATCTGATCATATCAATCTGAAGTTTTTTCTTTACTTCCTCCGCAACAATTATCATCAATAATTTTGCAACATAAAGAGAAATGCCTTTAGTAGAAAATGCTAATATTATGAGCAAAGGAATAAAGATTAGTAAAGATTGATCTTTTTCTAAAAAAATTTTTTCAATTGCTGGGTCTAATAGCCATGCTATCGCCGATGTGCTTCCTGCAACCAGTATAGAAAATAATCCTGAATAAAATATTTTATCTAAATATTTTTTTGTGTAATCTTTGTAAAGTCTTTTGAAAATATCTATTTTGTTCATTAAATAATTTTGACAATCAGAATTTGCAAGAAAATTATTAAACCAAAAAAATTGTTACTTTTAAATGCTCTTAAACAACTTGAAGGATCTTTTAAGTTAAAAATTTTCATTTGGAAAAAAAATAAATGTAAAAATGGAAATGTTATTAAGAAATAGTATATTTTATTTAAATCCATATTATACGCTCCAATTATAAAAAGAAGTATTAAAGAAGAATAACACATGAGTAAAAATTTTTTAGCTTCTCCTTTGAATTTTATTGAGGTTGATTTTAACCCTATAATTTCATCATCTTTAATATCTTGATATCCGTAAATTGTGTCATAGCCCAGTGTCCAAAATATGGCCCCTAAATAAAAAAGAATTGGTGCAAGGTTTATTTCGCCTTTAATAGCAGTCCAGCCTAAAATTAATCCATAGTTAAATGTAATACCTAAAAATAATTGTGGCCAGTAAGTAAATCTTTTCATTAAAGGATATGTAAATGCAAGAGGCATTGAGCAAAGTGCCAAGATAATTGTGAATTTATTAAAATTTAAGAGAACAAATAAAGCTAATAAACATAAAATCGCTGAGTATATAGAAGCTAACTTTACAGAAATTTTTCCAGAAGCTATTGGACGATTTTTTGTACGAAATACCTTCGCATCAAACTCTTTATCTAATATATCGTTAACTATACAACCAGCAGATCTCATTAAAATAGAGCCTAAAAAAAATAGAAGTAAATAAAAAAAATAATTATTTAAGTTAGAAGAAAAATCATAAGCTAGAGTTAATCCCCAAGCACATGGCCAAAATAAAAGCATAAAGCCAATTGGTTTTTTTAATCTTGTTAATTCTATAAAAAGTTTTAATTGGTTCATAATATTTTACTTGTAAATAACAAAGGCTAGTTTCATAATCAAATTGATTCGTATGAATATAGATTACACAGTCACAGCATTGATGTTTCCTGCAATTCCATTATTAATGAGTGTTTACAGTAATAGATTTCATTCTTTGAGTATCTTAATTCGTCAGCTTCACGATGAACATGTTTATGAAAAACATATTCCTCCAGAGTGGAAAAAACAGTTTATTAATTTGAGTGGAAGAATAACACTCTTAAGGTGGACAATCTTATTTGCGTCTTTTGGGTTTCTATTTAATATGCTTACAGTATTTGCTCTTTATTTGGATGAAGTTTTTCTTGCTAGAGTAATTTTTGGATCTTGTTGTCTATCAATGATTGTATCTATTATATTTTTTATAAGAGAAATTCAAATATCAACTAATGCACTGAAACTCCATATGTCAGATATGGACGTTGATGTTAATTAGGAACTATTACAGCTGGGCCTAAAATTTTTCTTCCTTCAAGATCTTGATGAGCTTGAATAACTTCTTCTAATTTATACTTTTTAAAAATTTTGATTTTAACTTTGCCAGAGCTAATTTTTTCAAACATTGTCTTTGATGCTTCGTCTAATTCTTCTCTGGTTGAGAGGTATTGCTGCATAGAGGGTCTTACAAGATATAACCCTTTTGGCTGAATTACTTTTGGCACATTAATATCTGACAATGGTCCCGATGCATTTCCAAATGAAACCATCATTCCTCTTACTGCCAGACATTCAATTGATCCATCCAATGTATCTTTACCAACCCCATCGTATACAACAGGGACACCCTTACCATTTGTAATTTCCAAAACTTTTTTTGCAAAATTTTCTTTATTGTAATTAATTACATGATCGTAACCGTTTTCTTTTGCTATATTAATTTTTTCATCTGATCCAACTGTACCTATTACATTACAGCCTAAACTCTTAGCCCATTGTCCAAAAATCTGACCAACACCACCAGCAGCGGCATGAAATAAAATTGTTTCACCTGATTTGACGGGATAAGTTTTGTGCAAAAGATAAAAAGTTGTTAAACCTTTTGTCATCAAGGTTGCTGCTACCTCAAGATCAATACCATCTGGTACTTTTACCAAGTTCTTAGTTGGGTAATTTCTGTGTGAGCAATATGAACCTAAAGGAATACCTGCATAAGAAATTTTGTCTCCAACTTTAAAATCTTTTACATTCTCACCAACATCAGTAATAACCCCAGCACCTTCTAAACCTAAACCAATCGGCAGTTTTAATGGATACAAGCCTGATCGATGATAAGTATCAATGTAGTTAAGACCAATTGCTTTTTGTTCAATGGTTACTTGATCAGGACCTGGCTTATCTAAAGATATATCCTTAACTTCTAAAACTTCAGGTCCACCAGTTTTATTAATTTCTACAGCTTTCATAATTTATTTTACAAATGTACCATTATGATAATCTTGAACTGCTTGCAAGATTTCTGCTTTAGTATTCATAACAAATGGTCCACCTCTAGCTATTTCCTCGTTAATTGGTTTACCTGAAATTACCAAGAATTTAGCATTTGATTTAGCTTTAACCATTAAGTCTTCACCCTTAGATAAAAGTATTAAAGTGCTGTCTTTAACATTTTCATGTTTATTTTTACCAATTTCAATTTCACCATTAATCAAATATATAAACGTATTATGAGTTGATGGTAATTTAAAATTGAACTCTTTATCTTTATTTAGTTCTACATCAAAATAAACTGGCTCAACATTATGACCTTTTACTGGTCCCTCAGCTTTTTCAAATTTTCCAGCTATTACTTTT
This sequence comes from uncultured Pelagibacteraceae bacterium, assembly GCA_902573755.1. GTDB lineage: Bacteria > Pseudomonadota > Alphaproteobacteria > Pelagibacterales > Pelagibacteraceae > Pelagibacter. Next base: position 63,374 of record CACGLD010000002.1, on the reverse strand, counting down.
ACTTGCTTATCATCATCTTTATGAACACTCATTTTATCTGCATCAATATAAATATATTCAGGTTTACTCATTTTTAATTTAGCAGGCATGTTAATCCATAATTGAAAACCATGAAGCCTTCCTTCTTTCATAGCAGGCATTTCAGAATGAATAATTCCACTACCTGTTTTCATCCACTGAACGTCTCCTGCAGTCATTCTACCCTCGCCACCAGTACTGTCTTTGTGCTCAAAATCTCCAGCTAACATATAAGTAACCGTTTCAATTCCTCGATGAGGGTGGGGTGGAAAACCTGCGATATAATCTTCGCTATTTTCAGATCCAAATTCATCTAGCATTAAGAAAGGATCAAAATAATTTGGCTCAACACCAATACTTCTTTTTAATTTAACCCCAGCACCATCAGAAGCTGGAATAGGGTCTATAATTTTACTTACTTCAATATTTTTCATATTTCGTACATAAGAATTTTTTATATTATATCAAGTAACTTACTAAGGTCCTCGATTTGATGTTTTGGGATATAATCTAGATTGTCAAAAGTATTACTATTTCTATTAACCCAAATAGAATTATAACCATAATTTCCACCACCTGAAACATCCCAAGTATTAGCACTTAAAAAAGCAACTTCATTTTTTTTAATATTATATTTTTTAATTGCTATATCGTAAACTTTAGAGTCTGGTTTATAAATACCAACTTCTTCTATTGAAAAGAGATCATCAAATAAATTATCTAAATTATTGCTTTTAACCAATTCATTAAGAAGAGCAGGAGTACCATTTGAAAGAATAGCAAGTTTAAAATCTTTTTCTTTTAATGATTTTAAAACTTCTGGAACTTCTTTAAATGGTGAAAGAATTTTATAAAGATTTAATAACTCATTTCTCATTGAAGAGTCTATCTCATAAGTTATCATTGATTTATCCAAACTATCCTCTGTTACCTGCCAAAAATCCTTATGACGTTTCATTAAACTTCTAAGCCAAGTATATTCTAATTGTGTTGTTCTCCAATAATTGGCGAAACCTTCCCACTTATCACCTATTTTATCTTTACATTTTTCAGCGGCAGAGTTGACATCAAATAAAGTGCCATAAGCATCAAAAATTATTGCTTTAATATTTTTCATAAACTAACTTATCTATATGAGTAACATTAGATTATTTTATTCAAAAAGTTTATCTCTTAATTTGACTGACAAACTTGATAAATCTCAATCTCACTATGTTTCAAAAGTAATGAGACTTAAAGAGAAAGAAGTTTTTTCTCTTTTTAATAGTAGTGGAGAATGGGAAGCTAAAATATTAAATATCACTAAAAGCATAGTTGAATTTAATGTTACGAAACAATTAAGACAGAAAGAAAATACCAAAGATCTCTGGCTGGCTTTCTCTCCAATCAAATCAAATTACTTTAATTTTATGATCCAAAAAGCTACAGAGCTAGGTGTAACTAAGTTTTTACCAGTAATCTTTGAAAGAACGATTGTTAGAAAGATAAATAAAGAGAGATTGGAAAAAGTAATCATAGAAGCTGCCGAACAATCAAACAGAATAACTGTTCCAATAATTGAGGAGCCTCAGAAATTAAAAAATTTTCTAAGTAATGATATGGATTTAATATTTACTGACCTTAATACTGCTAATACAAAAATTGACATTAAAAAGTTAACTACAAAGCCTACTTGTGTAATCATTGGACCAGAGGGAGATTTTTCTGAGGAGGAAAGGGAAGAGATTCTCAAATTTAACGACGTTCAACCAATTAAAATCAATGAAAACATCTTGAGATCTGAAACGGCTGTAATTTCTGCCTTATCGATCATAAATTACGCCATTAATTGATATTTTGTCGCTAAAAGTAAAAGTGTATTTTTTTAAAAGACACTCTATATAGAGTAAAAAAATGAAAAAATTTTTATATATATTTCTAACATTCTTTATCACTTCAAGCGCATTCGCTAATCAACCAGTCGATTGGCAACTAGGCTTTCAAAAGGCTGCTTCCGAGACTATGAGAGATATAGTTAATTTCCATGATAAATTGTTGTTACCAATTATAATAGCAATCAGTGTTTTTGTTCTATTTTTAATGGTTTATGCTTGTATTAGATTTAGAGCTTCAGCAAATCCAGTTCCATCAAAAAGAACTCATAATGTTGCTGTTGAAGTTTTATGGACTTTAATTCCATGTTTAATTTTAATCGTGATGGCGGTTCCATCATTTAAAATTTTATACAAACAAGATGCAATTCCAAAAGCAGACATAACTGTTAAAGCTATTGGATACCAATGGTACTGGGGATACGAGTATCCAGACGAAAATATTTTCTTTGATTCATACATGATTGAAACAAAAGACTTAAAAGAAAACGAGCCAAGACTTTTAGCTGTAGATAATGAACTAGTTGTTCCAGTAAATAAAGTTGTTAAGGTAATGATCACTGCAAATGATGTTTTGCATGCATGGGCACTCCCTTCATTTGGAGTAAAACGAGACGCTGTGCCTGGAAGAATAAATGAAACTTGGTTTAAAGCAGAAAAAGTTGGAACTTATTATGGTCAATGTTCTGAACTGTGTGGAATTAAACACGCGTTTATGCCAATTGAAGTTAGAGTTGTTACTGAAGAAGAATATCAAGACTGGTTGTTAGACGCTAAAGTCAAATTTGCAAAAGAAATTAATGAAGAAGATCAATTTAAAAAACTAGCGAGTAAATAATATGTATACACAAACAGCATCACACGACGATCATCATACGCCAACTGGTTGGAAACGTTGGGCTTATTCAACCAACCATAAAGATATTGGAACTATGTATCTAATATTTGCAATTATTGCAGGTGTGATTGGTACAGCATTCTCAGTTTTAATGAGAATGGAATTGATGCATCCTGGTGATGGAATTTTAGGTGGAAACTATCATTTATATAACGTTTTAGTCACTGGTCATGGTTTGATCATGATCTTCTTTATGGTGATGCCAGCAATGATTGGTGGATTTGGTAACTGGTTTGTTCCAATAATGATCGGTGCACCTGATATGGCTTTTCCTAGAATGAATAATATTTCATTCTGGTTACTGCCCACATCATTCATATTATTAATAATGTCGATTTTTATGGATGGCCCTCCAGGTCAAACTGGAGTAGGTGGTGGATGGACTATTTATCCTCCATTATCATCTACAGCAGGTCAACCAGGTCCAGCAATGGATTTTGCAATCTTAAGTCTACACTTAGCTGGAGCTTCTTCAATTTTAGGTGCAGTAAACTTTATTACTACAATTTTAAACATGAGAACACCTGGCATGACACTTCATAAGATGCCATTATTTGCTTGGTCAATACTAGTAACAGCTTTCTTATTATTATTATCATTACCAGTTTTAGCAGGTGCAATTACCATGCTTCTAACTGATAGAAACTTTGGAACAGCTTTCTTTGATGCACAAACTGGCGGAGACCCAGTTCTATTCCAACATTTATTTTGGTTCTTTGGTCACCCAGAAGTTTATATTTTAATTTTACCAGGTTTTGGAATGATCAGTCATATTGTTTCAACATTTTCTAGAAAACCAGTTTTTGGATACTTAGGAATGGCTTATGCAATGGTTGCAATTGGAATAGTTGGTTTCGTTGTCTGGGCTCACCATATGTATACAGTTGGTTTAAGTACAGATACTAAAGCATACTTTTTAGCTGCAACTATGATCATTGCAGTTCCAACCGGTATAAAAATATTTTCATGGATAGCAACTATGTGGGGTGGTTCGATTTCATTTAAAACTCCAATGGTTTGGGCATTAGGATTTATATTTTTATTTACTGTTGGTGGAGTTACTGGTGTAGTTCTTGCGAACGCTGGAGTTGATACTGCAATGCATGATACTTACTACGTTGTTGCTCACTTTCATTACGTACTATCTTTAGGAGCTGTATTTGCAATCTTTGCAGGATTTTACTATTGGTTTGGAAAAATGTCTGGTTACGAATACTCAGAGTGGATGGGTCAATTACACTTTTGGTTAACTTTTATTGGAGTAAACTTGGTTTTCTTCCCACAACACTTTTTAGGTCTTGCGGGAATGCCAAGAAGATATGCTGACTATCCAGATGCTTTTGCAGGATGGAATTACATTTCTTCAATTGGTTCTTATATTTCTGTAATTGGATTGGTAGTATTTTTTATAAACCTTGCTTATGCATTTTATAAGAAAAAGGCTGCAGCACAAAACCCATGGGGAGAAGGTGCTACAACTTTAGAATGGACTGTGCCATCTCCACCTAATTTTCATACTTTTGAAGAATTACCAAAGTTTGAAAATGATGAGGGTGTTGAAAAATCTACCAGCTAAATATAGCGAACAAGATTTTTTAACTTTAAATTAATGATTAAGTCTAAATTAAAAAATAGAAACTTATCTCAAGAAGACGCCTTTAATTTATCTGAATTATTTAAATTAATGAAACCAAGAGTGATGTCTTTGGTTATATTTACATGCGCAGTTGGGTTGTTAATGGCTCCCAATGTAATACCAACAAAAGATGCAATCATTGGAATAATTTTAGTTTCAATTGGAGCAGGAGCAGCTGGGGCTTTAAATATGTGGTACGAGTCAGATTTAGATGCCCTTATGACAAGAACTTGTTTGAGACCAATTCCGACAGGCAAGGTAAATAGAAATCAAGCACTAGTATTTGGAATTTCTCTTTCAATATTTTCTGTAATTGCGCTCGATTTTTACTCAAATAGAATATCAGCTGTCTTGTTACTGTTTACTATATTGTTTTATGTATTTGTTTATACAATTTGGCTGAAGAGAAAGACTCCTCAAAACATTGTTATTGGTGGTGCTGCAGGAGCATTACCACCTGTTATTGGCTGGACTATAGCCACTAACTCTTTTTCATTAGAGCCGCTTACTTTCTTTTTAATTATATTTTTTTGGACACCTTCTCATTTCTGGGCTTTAAGTTTGTACAAATCTGACGATTATAAGAAAGCAAAAATACCAATGCTTCCACTTACTAACGGTGTGGAGAGTACAAAATTAAATATAGTTGTTTATTCGCTTACAATGTTACCAGTCGTAATTTTACCATATGCTATTGGGTTCGTAGGTTTAGCGTTTTTAATACCATCTTTAATTTTGACAATTTACTATAATTATTTATGTTTCGAACTTTATAATTTTAAGAAAAACAAATTCGATGCAAAAAAAGCAAAAACAATATTTGGGTATTCAATTTTATATTTATTCTTAATATTTGTTCTGTTCTTAATAGATAAAATTTTATGATAACACCTGATAAAAAGACAAAGAAAAAAAATATAATAACTGCGATAGTAATTTTGGCTTTTATGGTTTTTTTATTTGTTTTTACACTTTATAACGTCGGAGTATTTGATAGGCAGATATGATGAAAGGCAAAACATTAACCCCAATATTGTTAGCAGGAATTTTTGTTCTTATGCTAGGTTTGTCATTTGCTGCAGTACCTTTGTACGATTTATTTTGTAGGGTAACTGGATTTGGGGGAACAACACAGGTTTCAAAAGAAGCTCCAGATATAGTATTGGATAAAGTAGTAAGTGTTAGATTTGATACAAATGTAAACAATCTAGAATGGGACTTTAAGGCAAAATCGAATGTAATTGATGTTAAGGTTGGCCAGGTTAATAGAATAGAGTTTGAGGTAGAAAACTATGGTGATGATACAACTTTTGGAGTAGCGAGCTTCAATGTTTCACCTGCTAGTTTTGGCAAATATTACAGTAAATTAGGATGTTTTTGCTTTGAAAAACAAGAGTTGAAGGCTGGTGAGAAGGCTACTTATGTAATGACTTTTTATTTAGACCCTGAACTTGTAAATGATCCAACTACAAAAAATCTAAAAGACGTAACCATGTCGTACACTTTTTTCTCGACAGATTACTATAAACAATCATAATCACGAAAAATGTCAGCAGAAAAAAAACACGATTACCACTTAGTTGATCCAAGCCCTTGGCCAATCTACACATCCTTTGCATGCCTAGTATTAGCCATTGGTGCAATTTTTTATATGCACAACGGTATTTCATGGGGAATGTACCTTGGTTTAGCACTATTAATTTATGGTGCATATATGTGGTTTAGAGATGTAGTAATCGAAGCTGAACATCAAGGTCATCACACTCCTGTTGTTCAAATTCATCATAGATATGGGATGACTTTATTTATTGCTTCAGAGGTAATGTTCTTTGTTGCATGGTTCTGGGCTTACTTTGATATAAGTTTATTTCCAAATGAATTTGTTGGAAATGTATGGCCTCCTAAAGACATTGAAACGTTTGATCCTTGGGACATTCCTTTAATAAATACTCTAGTTTTATTATTATCAGGAACAACTGTTACTTGGGCTCATCACGCTTTATTAGAAGATGATAGAAAAGGATTTATACAAGGTTTAACACTAACAGTTATTCTAGGTTTCTTTTTTACATTATTGCAAGCATACGAATATCATCACGCTACTTTTACGTACTCAGGACATATTTATGGAGCTGTATTTTATATGGCAACAGGTTTTCATGGTTTTCACGTCATAATTGGAACGATATTTTTAGCAGTATGCTTGTGGAGAGGAAGACTAGGTCATTTTACTAAAGATCATCATTTTGGATTTGAAGCAGCTGCTTGGTACTGGCATTTCGTTGACGTAGTGTGGCTATTCTTATTTGCTGCAATTTATATTTGGGGAAGTTAATATTTATCCTTGAAGAATAAATTACTATTTTCAGTTTTTGTTTATTTTATTATTTTAACTCTTCTCTCCTTAGGGTTTTGGCAAATTTATAGATTAAATTGGAAATTAGAGCTAATTGAGCAAATAGAAAATTCTTTAAATAACTACCCAGTGGAATTATCCAACATTGAAAAAAAAAACTATCTTAGAATAAAGACAAGTGGAGATATTGATTTTAATAAACAAATTTATTTGTACAATTTAAATGATGCGGGGAAACCTGGATTTGAGGTAATTAATCCAATAAAAATTGGTAATGAAAATTACTTAATCAATAGGGGATGGATACCTTTTGAAAAAAAAGACCTACCCGAAATAAATTTAGTTAATCAAAATCAAATAATTGGCACTCTTATGCTACAAACAAAACCAAGTGCATTTAAACCAGAAAACGATATTGAGAAAAATTATTGGTTTACTTTGAATAGAGAAGATATTTCAAAATTTACTGGAAGAAATTTTTCAGAGTATGTCATTTATTTAAACGGTGATTATAAAATTCCAAAACCAAGAGTGATTACTGCTAAAATTTCAAATAATCATAAGAAGTATGCAATTACCTGGTTTTCTATGGCGATTTCAATTCTTTTAATATATTTATATTTTAGGAAAAAAAATTATTAAATGAAATACGTAAGTACAAGAGACACATCAAAAACCTTTGAATTTAAAGACGTTTTTATCAAAGGCCTTGCTGGTGATGGAGGCTTATTTATTCCAGAAAAATTAACGAAATATACTGAAAATGAAGTTAAAGATTTTAAAAAACTAAGCTACCCAGAGTTAGCTAAAAAGATCGTTTATCCATTTATAGGTAATTTCATGTCACAAGCTGAATTGAGTAAAATTATTGATAAGTCTTACTCGGTATTTAGACGAGATAATGTTGTAGATTCCATAAAGCTCGGAGACAGAACAGTATTAGAACTGTTTCATGGTCCGACTTTAGCTTTTAAAGATATTGCTATGCAACTTTTGGGTAACTTTTATGAGTATTACCTAAATAATGAAAATCAAAAGATTAATATTGTTGTTGCTACATCTGGAGATACTGGTGCAGCAGCAATTGATGCAATTAGAGGTAAAAAAAATGTCAATATTTTTGTACTTCATCCGGATAATCGTGTTTCACCAGTTCAAAGAAAATTAATGACAACAGGTAAAGACAAAAACGTATTTAACATAGCCATAAAGGGAAATTTTGATGACTGTCAAAACTTAGTTAAATCCATGTTTGCAGATAAGAAATTTTCAAATGATATTAAAATGTCAGGTGTAAACTCTATTAACTGGGCGAGGATTATTGCTCAAAGTGTTTATTACTTTTATAGTTATTTATCAGTTGAGGATACAAGTGAACCAACAAATTTTTCAGTACCAACAGGAAATTTTGGAGATGTATACGCAGGATATTTAGCCAAAAAAATGGGCTTGCCGATAGATAAATTAATTGTTGCAACTAATCAAAATGATATTTTACATAGAGCAATTTCAAAAGGTAGTTATGAAGCAGAAAAAGTTTCAGAAACCATCTCTCCAAGTATGGACATACAAATAGCCAGTAATTTTGAAAGACTTATATTTGATCTTAATAATAGAGACGATCAACAGACTTCTCTAGATATGAAAAATATTAAAGAGAAGGGACAGTATTTAATAAACGACGAAAAATTAAATAAAATTAGCGAAAACTTTTTATCAGCTAGAATGAGTGAGGATGAGACTTTAGAGGTAATTAAGAATGTATATGAAAAATTTGCCATAGTTTTAGATCCACACACAGCTATTGGGTATGGAGCATTTGATAAACATAACTTAAAAGGAAACAATATCGTACTTGCAACAGCGCATCCCTGCAAATTTCCAGGTGCAATTCAAAGTGCAATTAATGTGAAAGCAGAATTGCCCAATGAATTAACTTTTATTTTAGATCAAAAAGAAAATTATGATATTGTTGAAAATGATATTGAAAAAGTAAAACAACATATTAAAGATAGAACACAATGAAAATAAACGAAAAAGATTTACTGCCAAATTCAGAAGTGTTTGTTTTAGAAAATGGTGAGCCAACTAAAAAAAAAATTGAAGATTTTTTCAAAAATAAAAAAGTAGTTTTATTTGGATTACCAGGTGCTTATACATCAGTGTGTTCCGCTAAACATTTACCTGGTTATGTTAAGTTGCATGACAAGTATAAAGAAAAAGGTATTGATCATATTATTTGCATATCTGTAAATGATCCTTTTGTTATGAATGCCTGGGGAAAAGAAAATAACGTAGGCGATAAAATTATTATGATGGGAGATCCTTTTTTAAACTTTACTAAAGATATAGGTGCGGATGTTGATAAAAGTGGTAGAGGTTTAGGTATTAGATCAAATAGATACACGATGTATGTTGAAGATATGAAGGTTATTAAGTTACAAGAAGAAAAAGATACTGGATCTTGTGAAATTTCAGCAGCAGAAAATTTTTTAAATTTAGTCTAAATTTGCAGCTTTTTTAGCTAACAAGTCTACCTCTTCATTCATAGGATTTCCATCATGAGCCTTTACCCAATTCCATTGAACATTAAGTGATTTATTCAAATTATATAATTCAATCCACAAATCTTTATTTTTAACATCTTCTTTTTTTGATGTTTTCCAATTATTAGCTAACCAAGTATTAATCCATTCAGTTATTCCATTTTTTACATATTGAGAGTCAGTATATATTTTTATTTCAACACCAGGTTTCATATCCTTCAGTGCATTTATTGGAGCAAGTAGCTCCATTCTATTATTTGTAGTGTTTTTTTCACTACCACTAATTTTTCTTATTTCTTTTTCATCATTTATAATAGCAGCCCATCCACCATTACCTGGATTGGTTAAACAAGAACCGTCTGTGTAAATTGTAATCATTAATTTAAATAGTCTTTAAATGAACTTAAATTATTGTGAGAAAGTAATTTTTGATAATATTCATTAGGATCTTTAATTTTAATCAATGCTGTTTTTGGTGTATTTGAATAGTCATACAATCTTGTTAACAAATATCTTAATGCTGCACCTCTACATAAAATATTTATAGATTTCTTTTCCTTTGTTGAAATTTTTTTAACGCTTTCATAGCCTTTGATTAAATTTTTAATTTTTTTATGATTCATTTGGAATTTTCTTTTTTTATAATCAAAACAAAGAGCATTGATGCATATAGCAATTTCATACATAAAATAATCATTAGCAGCAAAGTAGAAATCAATAATTCCTGAAAGTTTATTTTTTTTGAAGAATATATTATCTATAAATAAATCACCATGGATAATACCTTTGGGCAATTTTTTAGGCCAATTTCTATTAATATCTTTTAGGTTATTTTTTAAGAATACTTTTAAATTTGAAAATTTTTTTGACTTAAATTTAATACTTTCCAATAAGGGTTTTAAATTTCTAATACCCATTGAATTTTTTCTCTTAAGCTTCATTTTATTTGTGACCACATGCATTCGAGCAATTGTTTTACCAATTGCATAACAATCATTTATATTTAATATTTTTTTATCTTTACCATCCAAGAATGATACAATACACGCAGTTTTATTTTTTAATTTAATAAGATATTTGTCTTCTTTTGTTTTAAGTGGTTTGGGACAGTTTATTTTTGAATTATTCAAATTATCCATTAACTTCATAAAAAAAGGTATTTCTTTTTGTAAAACTCTTTTTTCAAAAATAGTTAAAATGTATTTTTTCTTTTTTGATTTAAGAAGATAGTTTGTGTTCTCTATTCCTTGTTTGATACCTTTAAAACTTTTTATTTTATCAATATTAAAATTTTCATTAATAATATTAATTTCTTTTTGATTTATTTTTGTATAAACAGCCATTTTTTAATTTAATTTTTTGGGAACTTTAAATACTACATCTTCTTTAATTATTTCAACTTCATCAATACTTATAGAAAATTTATTTTTTAAATCATTAATAAAATTTTCAACTAATATTTCTGGTGCAGATGCTCCTGAAGATATACCTATAGTATTGCAATTTTCTATTTGATCATACGGTATTAAGCTTTCTGAGTGAATAAGTTGTGAATTTTCACAGCCTGATTTTTTTGCTACTTCCACTAGTCTAACAGAATTTGAAGAGTTTCTACTTCCAATAACAAAAAACATATCACAATTTTTTGCAATATTTTTTACTGCCATTTGTCGGTTAGTAGTTGCATAACAAATATCTTCTTTCATTGGTTCTTTTATATTAGGAAAATTGGTTTTTAAAATTTTGATTATTTCTTTTGTATCATCAACTGACAAAGTAGTCTGTGTAATATATGCCAATTTTTTATCTTGTTTATTTTGATAGTTTGTAGCCTCTTCCTCACTTTGGATTAGATCTATAGAACCTTCATTTAATTGCCCCATAGTCCCAATTACTTCTGGATGATTTTCATGACCAATTAAAATTATATGGTAACCAGCTTTATTAAGATTCTCTGCTTCTCTATGAACTTTAGAAACAAGTGGACATGTAGCATCCACATAAGTCATTTTATAACTTTTTGCATCTTCAGGTATTTTTTTCGGAACACCATGCGCTGAAAAAATTACTGGTCTTGATTTATCCTTTATCTCCTCCAGCTCTTCAACAAATATTGCCCCTTTATTTTTTAAATCATCTACAACATACTTATTATGCACTATTTCATGACGCACATAAACTGGAGCTCCAAATTTTTGGATAGATTTTTCTACTATTTCAATTGCTCTTTCTACTCCAGCACAAAACCCACGAGGCGCAGATAATAATATTTTTAATTCTTTATTTTTCATTTTTTTCTAAAAAATATTCCAGCAATATATGTGGAAAGGTTAAAGACGCCAAACCTATAAATATTATTTTTAAAATTGCACTATCTAAATTAAATGAATTATTCAGTAGATAAAGTGCAATAAAAGAAAAAATAGCAGTTAAAATTGTTAAAGGTAAAGCTTTATTAACAAATAATTTAAATCCATTAACTATACTATTTGGATCAAGTTCAATAGCGAGGGAAATTGAGTGCCTAATCGAGTGCAAAAAACAGAAATAAGCAGTAAAAGCAATTAGTGGAGATAAATAGTAATTTAATATTAAAATTGAAAAATAATCTAAAAAAACTACAAATTTTTTTATTTCAAAATTCTTTAAGAAAAGAAAAATACTAGACAGGGTGCTACAGAATATTCCTATTTGAATTACATTATTTGTCTCAATAAAATTTAAACTTGAATAAAATGCTTCACTATCGATTAATAATAATTTGAAAATTGCTATTGTTTCCTGAAAATGAAAATACAAAGGAGCAAGTATAATTAAAAATCCTTTAAAAAAATAAAGTATTTGAGTGAAATAAGATCTATCATTAATCAAAAATTGTGTATCCTCTTTGCCAAAGTGGTAGGAGGCGATTACTAAAAAAATAATTAATGTTATTGATGGTAACAATATCCAAGTTACTATAACTAACGCTGAAATTAAAATATATGTAATATAGAATATATAATTTGATTTTATATTAAATAATTTAAGCAGTTTTTTTCCTTTAATATGATCTAATGAACCATGGGAAACCCCTATAATTAAAATTAAAAGTAAACACAAAATTGATGAAATATTAAAATTATTAAACTTGAACAGTAAAATACAAAAAATGTTCACAAAAAAGAAAAAAATAAATGAATGATTTAGATTTATTTTTTTTATTTTATTATTCATTTTAAATTAATTCTTTTAAAAATTTCCACTTTGGCATTTTTAGAATTACCTCTAAATCTTCAAAAAAACTGCTTTTATTTGATAAAAAATTGATAGCTGTTTTAGGTTTTGAATTAAAAACTTTGAAAAATATATTTCCCATTTCATTGGAATTATTTTTTAGAACTCTTAATAAGATTTTATCTAAAAAATCATATTTTGAATTAATTTTAAATAAATTTACATTTTTAATATTTTCTATGTTTTCTCTTATATATCTGCTCTGTTCTTGAATATTTAGGAACGTATAACCCGTACTTAATCTAGTCATGCCTCCTGCTGAGCCTATGTGAATTTCATTTAATTTATTTACATTTTTTTTTCTAAAAAGTGGAATTGCACCAGTTTCTTTGAAATTGATTTTACAGTTTCTGATATTTAGGTGGTTGCTTAAATAATTATCAATTTGTTCATCATAATCTTTGAGTTTTTCATCATTTAGCTCAGATATCCAAGTAGTTTCAACTAATGCATTCCTTTTAGTAAATGGTAGCGTATAAAAGAAATGAACTTTGTTTCTTTGATCACAAGCAAAGTCCATCAAATTGAAAATTTCGTCATCAAAAAAGTCTTTTTCTGTTTCTATTTCAACTCCACAAAAGTGTTGCCATAACTCACTCTGTTTATTCTCAAAATTAGGTACACTATTAAATACAAATGAATTTGATTTATCTATTTCATCAATACTTTTAAAAAACTGAATATTTTTATTTAATTTAAGTTTTGAAAGTATTTTTTCGTAGAACATACCACTATCAATTGTTTGATATGGCGTATTTTCGCAATTTATATATTTTGTATTATTGGGTGTATTTATTGTAAAATTATTCCAACTTTTTTTGACACAGTCATCAAAATTATGGGAAAAAACTTTCCAAAATGACCAGGTTTTATCTCTTTTATAATCTTCTCTTGGTTCAATTATTGCTAGGGTTTTATCTTTTAATTTTTCATAAACTTCCAGCTCATATGCTAATGAAAGACCTGCACAACCTCCACCTATAATTGTGTAATCAAATTCTTTCATTTAAATTTATTTCTTCATTAATTAAATTATGGTCATGATTAATATTATCATCGTTTTTACTTATAAGTGATAACTTAATTAAGTCAAAAATAGATAAAAAAGTTTCAATAATTTTCTCAATATTTGAAACATAAATTTTTCCAGACTTTTTATAATTTTCTATATTTTGTTTATTTAAAATTTTATATCCTATTTTTCTATAAACTCTTCTTGCTACTAAAATAGAAAATCTGAAACTTAAAGGTATTTCTTTAATTGAGTAAAATGAATTTTCATAAAACTTTTCTGAAAGCTTGATTGTATTCTTTATTTCCTCAAAACTTTCATTGATATAAAATCTATTATTTTTTTTATCTTCCATAACATCTCTAGAAATATTTGTTAATTGCATAGCAATCCCAAGATCAATCGCTGATTTTAGAGATTGTTCTTTGTGAACATTCAATATCTTAGCCATCATCAATCCAACTGTTCCAGCTACCCTATAGGAATAAATTAATAATTCTTTTTTTGAATTAAGTTTAACATTTTCTTTTATATCAGAATCAATACCCTCAAATAAATCGTCTACAATTTTAGTTGAAATACTAAATTCATTAATAAGACTCCACATGTTTTTAATAATTGGATCATCATAATTTTTATTAACAAAATTATTTCTAAATTTAATAAAATTATCTTTTTTTATTTCAATATTGTTTTCGTCATCAGCAATATTATCTGCTTCTCTACAAAAATCATAAAGCGCAGAGCATTTTTCATAGGTTTTTTTTGGTAAAAAAAAACCTGCCCAATTAAAAGATTTTGCGTAAATGGCTATATAATTTTTTGTTAACATTAAAATAATTTATCTAAAACTTTTGCTGAAGAGAGAACACCTGGCACCCCAGCCCCCGGGTGTGTTCCTGCACCAACAAAGTACAAACCATCATATATTTCAGATTTATTATGAAATCTAAAGTATGCGGATTGAGTAAATTTAGGTTGAATTGAAAATCCTGATCCAAATTTTGTATTTAATTCTTCTTCAAAGTAATCAGGTGTTAGATAAAAGTCCTCGACTATATTATTCTTAAGATCCGGCATTAAGTCTTTTTCCATTTTTTCAATTACAAGATTTTTCATTTTCTCACCTTCAATTTCCCAATTTATTTTTGACTGATTATTAGGAACAGGCACTAACACGTAAAAACAATCATTTCCTTCCGGGGCCATAGTTTTATCAGTCGCTGTAGGTCTGTGAAGATAATAGCTAATATCGTTATTTAATTTTTTCTTATCAAATATATCATCAAGATGTTCTTTATACTTGTTTCCAAACTTTATTGTATGATGTTCAACATTCTCATAAATTTTTTTTGTTCCAAAATAGTAAACAAATAAACCCATAGAATATTCCATTCGATTTTTTTTCCAATTAAACAACATGGAATTCATGTTGCTTTTACTTAACATTTTCTCATAAAATGCAGGTGGATCTGCATTACAAATAACATTATCTGCATCAATTTCATTGTCATTATTTAATTTCACACCACTTATTTTATTATTTTTTGATATAATTTCTGTTACTTCACTGTTTTTTATTATTTCAATACCAACCTCATTCATTAATTTTTCAAAACCTTTAATTATATTTCCTGTTCCTCCAACTGAATAATGTATTCCCCATTTTTTTTCTAAATAAAGAATTAATCCATAAATAGAAGTGGTGGTAAAAGGATTTCCCCCAACTAGCAAAGGATGCATGCTAAGCATTCTTCTTAATTTTTCATTTTTTATATAAGATGAAACAAGTGAGTAAACTGATTTATAACTTT
This sequence comes from uncultured Pelagibacteraceae bacterium, assembly GCA_902573755.1. Classification (GTDB taxonomy): domain Bacteria; phylum Pseudomonadota; class Alphaproteobacteria; order Pelagibacterales; family Pelagibacteraceae; genus Pelagibacter. The sequence goes on along the minus strand of CACGLD010000002.1, from coordinate 47,947 downwards.
TAAGTTTTAATAAGGCAGGCAATTGTTGCATCATTACGAAAGGTTTATCAAATGGTACATCTGCAAGTTCTAAAAAACCTTTATCAAATATTTTTTTTGTAAAATTAACTAATTTTTCATATCCATTTACATCTTCTTTGCTAAGCTTCTCAATTTGGCCTTTCATCTCCATTTCGTCGCCTGAATAATTAAATTTAGTTTTGTCTTCAAAAATAAACTGGTACCAAATTTTAAGTGGAGTTAGTTCTATATAATTTTTTGGATCTTTATTGAATAACTCGAACAATTCATTAATTAAGTAGGGTGCAGTAATTACTGTTGGCCCAGCATCATATATAAATCCGTTTTTCTTAAAAACTCTTGCTCTTCCACCTAGGTCTGGATGTTTTTCTATTAATTTTACCTTATGTCCTTTTGCTTTAAGTCTTAGTGCTGCTGCGATTCCACCAAATCCTGATCCAATGACTATAGAGTTCATTTTAATAATTTATAGCTTTTTTGAAAAATTGTAAGTGTATTATGAGTTAATTTTTTTTAACTCTGCTTTAGTTTCATCTAAATTTTTTTGAAACACAGCATCTAATTTTGACTTATCTACAGATGTAGTTATTATTTTTTTAACTGAGTCTACGGCAATCTTTATTGATGCGTCCTTAATTTCTTTTAAAGCGGCTTCTTTCATCTGACTTATTTTATTTTCAGCTAAATTTTTTTTAATTTCTGATGATTTATGAAACTTATCATTCATCTCAATTATTAATCTGTCCGCATCTTTTTTGGCGTTCTCAAGAATTTCGTTGCTAACAGACTGAGCTGTATCTAATTTTTTTTGTGAGTTATCTAATAGTGTTTTTGCCTCGGTTCTTAATTTTTCACTTTCATCAATTTCATTTTTAATGTCAGATATCATTTTATCTAACATTTCAGAAATTTTTTGAGGAATTTTAAGGTAAATTAACGCTCCAAAAAAAATAATAAATGATACGGCTACCCAAAAAGTTGCATCAATTGCCATAGTATTTATCTCCATTTCTTTTAGATAGATCGTCAACAATTGCAGATATACTACTATTATTTACTTCTGCTCCAATTAGTTTTTGCAATAACTCAGATGAAGTCTCAATAGCAATTTTATTTATTTTATCTGGCGCATTTTTTCTTAATGCATCTATTTCTTTTTCAGCCTCAGCAATTTCATTATCAATTTGCTTATCAAGCACTTCTCTTTTTGCACCAATATCTTTTAGTGCTTTTTCTCTTGCTTGATTGAAAATACTATTAGCCTCAAGTTTGCTTTTAGATATAATTTCATCGTATTCTTTTAGTTTTGCATCACTATCTTCTCTTTGTTTCTCAGCAGCCTCAATATTTTCTAATATTTGAGATTTTCTCGATTCTAAGTTGTTACTAATTTTTGGTAGTATTAGTTTAGATAATACTAAATACATAATGCCAAAAGTAAGTATTAGCCAAAAAATTTGGGAAACCCAAAACTCTGGATTTAATTGAGGCATACCTCCGCTTTCAGCTGCAAAAGCTTCTTTAATAAAAAAGAAGCTAAAAAATATTGACTGAAAATATATTTTTTTAACCATCAATTTAAAACGCAAAGAGAATGATTAACGCAACTACCAATCCGAATAATCCTGTTGCTTCTGCAAGTGCAAAACCTAAAAGCAAGTTAGGAAATTGTTTTTGTGCTGCAGATGGATTTCTCATTGCACCAGACAAATAATTTCCAAAAATTATTCCGATACCAACACCGGCTCCAGCTAAAGCAATTGCTGCTAAACCTGCCCCGATCATTTTTGCTGCTTCTAATTCCATTATATCCTCCTCTGTTATTAATGGTGTAAATTTAATGCATCATTTAAATAGATGCAGGTTAAGATTGCAAAAACATAAGCTTGAAGAAAAGCAACTAAGATCTCCAAACCAGTTAACGCAACCGAAAAACTTAGTGGAAGCCATCCACCAACTATTCCAAGGCTAATTACAAAGCCTCCGAAAACTTTCATCATTGTGTGACCAGCCATCATATTGGCAAATAATCTAACTGATAAACTTATAGGTCTACTTAAATAAGAAATAATTTCTATAACAACAATTAAAGGGAGTAATACTGCAGGCACTCCACTTGGAACAAATAATTTTAAATACCCAAATCCATGTTTAATAAACCCAATTACAGTCACTCCAATAAATATAAATGCTGCGAGCACAAATGTTACAATGATATGACTTGTTACAGTGAAAGTATAAGGTATCATTCCAAACATGTTACAAAATAAAACAAACATGAATAGAGAAAATATAAATGCAAAGTATGGTTTAGCTTTTGATCCAGCTGTATCGCTAATCATTTTGGATACAAAGGTATAGCTAAGTTCTGATAATAATTGAATTTTGTTTGGTAGTATTGAATTTTTTTTTGATCCTAAATTAAAGATTAATAAAATAGATACAGTACTTAAAATCATAAACAAACTTGCGTTCGTAAAAGATATGTCGAATGCTCCAACTTTAATTTCTGGTCCAATTCTATAAACGTCGAATTGGGACATAGGATTTGCTGCCATAATACTTATTTATTTTTGCATTTTTTTTGCAGATCTAATCACATTGGTTATTCCAGCAACTACACCAACAAAAAAAAATATTAATATAAACCAGGGTTTAGTACCAAAGGTCTTGTCAAAAATAAACCCAATAATTGTCCCCACAGCCACTGCAGAAACAAGTTCTGTGCTCAATTTGAATGCAGTTCCTATAGGTGAGGGGTCATTCTTCTTATTGTAGAGATTTTTCTTTGAAATCTTGCTTTTTGCAATCTCTAAGCGAGTTTTGAAAGGGTCTTTTGGCATTTATATAGTTTAAGCAACCATACTCTCTGCTTTTTGTAAATCAACAGCCACAAGCTGACTAATTCCTTTTTGAGGCATAGTTACCCCATATAGTCTATTCATTTTTGACATGGTTAAAGCATGATGAGTTACAATTATGAATTTGGTGTTGGTGATTTTAATTAGTTCCTCAAGTAAACTACAAAATCTTGTTACGTTAGCATCGTCAAGCGGTGCATCAACCTCATCCAATACACATATAGGTGAAGGATTTGTTAAAAATACTGCAAAGATTAATGAGAGGGCAGTCAAAGCTTGCTCACCTCCAGATAACAAAGTTATAGATTGAAGTCTTTTTCCTGGAGGACTAACCAGCATTTCTAAACCTGCTTCAAGTGGATCATCAGAGTCTACCAATTCTAGTTTGGCATTTCCACCATTGAAAAGTTTTGTATAAACTTCATTAAATTTTCTATTAACTTTTTCAAAAGCTTCAATCAATCTCTCTCTTCCTTTTTGATTAAGTTCATTGATGCTATCTTTCAGTTTCAAGATAGCAGTAACAAGGTCAGCACGATCCTGTTCCATTTTTTTTATCTCTTCTTCATATTTACTTGTTTCTTCATCTGCTTTTAAATTTACAGATCCTAATTTTTCTCTTTCTTGTTTTTTCTTGTCTAAAGCATCTTCTTGATCAACTGGATTTGGAAGCTCTTCTACTCCATTTAAATTTGAATTTTCTAAAATATTATCTTCATTTAAATTTAGCTCAGAACTTATTCTATCAAGCAGATCATTTTTTCTTTTTTGCAGGCCTTCAATTGTGGCTCCTGAGCTTGCTTTTCTTTCTCTGATTTGAATTGATTGTTCTTGTATTTCATTTAATTGCGTTCTTAACATTTCAATTTTTTGATCTGTTTCATCTATAATCGCTTCATTATCAATTTTTTCTTTATCTGAAATTCTTAAATTTTCTGAAATTTGACCTTTTCTCTCTGCCTGTGCTCTAGGTTGATTTTCTAAATCACTTAATTGATTTGATAATTTTTCTTTTCTTTGTGTTAGTTCATTAACCATTTTTTCTGAGTTAGTTAATAAATTTTTCCAACTTTCAATTTCCGTTTCAATGGTTTTAATTCTTTCATTTCTTTTTATAGACTCATTTTTAATTGATTGATTTTTACTATATGCATCGGCATATTTTTCTTGGAGTAATTTTATATTTTCTGATTTTTCGCTAACTCCTAATAACTCACTTCTAGATCTTTCATTTTTTAAATCATTTAAAAAACTATCTAGCTCCATATTACATCTATCTAGAAGTGTTACTGCTTGATTTATTTCATTACTATCTATTAATTCTTTTACCCTTGATATAGTGTTTTTTACATTTCTTATTGGACCAACACTTATATTTACAGTTTCTTCTGCTAAACTGTTTACAACTTCATCAACAGCTTTTTGTTCTTCTTTAAGTTTATTTTTTGCACTTTCTAACTCTTCATTAGATAATTTTTCTGTTTCAAAATACTTCGAGTCTGTCTCAATTAATTCAGTTTTTTCTTCCTTCAATCTTTTTTCATTTGAGTTAGCGTCTATGATTATCCCTTTTTCTCTCGTGATATCATCATCGAGTGTTTGAATTGATTTTTTGATGCTTTCTATCTCATCTTGAATTCTTGTATTCTCCTCATCTAAACTTTGAAGTTCTAAATTAAGTCTTTGTATCCTTGATAAATTTTCAATATTTTTCTCTCTCAATGGATTTACTTTATCTGTAAAAGTTTTAATTGAGTTTTCTAATTCAGATATTTTGTTATTAAATCCTTCTACTTCTCCTTCTGCCTCAGTATTAATTTCATTTTCTATTCTAATTTCTTTATCTATTTCTAATAATTTTAAATAATATAAGCCTGCTTCAATTTTTTTAATTTGATCTGAAATTAGTTTGTATTTTGTTGCCTCTTCAGCTTGTTTTTGAAGATTCGCTAATTGTTTTTCTTGCTGTCTTCTTAGTTCATCTGCTCTTTTTAGATTATTCTCAGCCGCACCTAATCTTAATTCAGCCTCATGTCTTCTAACGTGTAAACCAGATATTCCTGCAGCTTCTTCTAAAATAGCCCTTCTATCTGTTGGTTTCGCTGTTACCAATGCACCTATTCTTCCTTGACTAATCATGGATGGAGAGTGCGCACCAGTCGAAAGATCTGCAAAAAACATTTGAGCATCTCTTGCTCTTACCTCTTTATCATTTATGTAAAATTTAGATCCTTTATCTTTTTCTATTTTTCTTCTAACTTGTATTTGCTCTGTTTCACGATATTGAATAGGACCTTCTTTATCTTTGTTTTCAACTTCAATTGAAACTTCTGCAATATTTTTTGACGCTTTGTTAGATGTTCCTGAAAAAATTACATCTTCCATACCGGATCCACGCATACTCTTTGCAGAGGTCTCTCCCATTACCCATCTTAGAGATTCTACAATGTTAGATTTACCACAGCCGTTAGGACCCACTATACCCGTGAGACCGTCCTCAATTAAGAAGTTGGTTTTTTCAGCAAAAGATTTAAATCCGTTTAATTGGATTTTTTTAAACTCCATGCACTAACTTATATCAGTTTTTCTAGCGCTTTTTTTAAATTTTTATAATTTAGAGTTTTTTCAAATTTTTCGTTGTTAATAATAATCGTAGGAGTTGCGTTCACTTTGAAGTTCTTTGTTCCATCGATTCGATCGTTTAATACAAAATCTTCAATTTCCTTATTATTTATACAAGTATCAAAATCAATACTAAATCCCTCACTTTTTAAAAATTTTTGTAGATTTTTATTTGCCTCCTGTATTGAACTTCCCTTTACCCATTTTTGTTGATTAGCATATAAACTTTCAAGGATGTCTGAATTTCCATCATTCTTACACTGAGAAACTTTAGATGCATTAAAGGCCGCTATGTCTAATGGAAAATGTCTAAATTCTATTTTAGCGAGTCCGGTATCAAGATACTCTTCTTTTAATTGAGGATAAACATTTTTATGAAAATTAGCACAATGACTACAAGTTAACGATTCAAAAGCTATAATAGTTATTTTTGCATCTTTGTTACCAACAGTTATTCTTTTAATTTCCTCAGCTTGTACATTTAAGACTGTAGTAAAAAATATTAATATTAAGAATATAATTTTTTTCATTTCTCTCTAAAAACCCTGGTTAAATCTGTTAATGATTTTTTAATTTTTTCGTTTTTAACACCTTTAATCTTATCTTGGTATTTACTAATTGCCACATTTTTAACTTTTGTTTTACTCGAGCCTGTCATTTCATGTTCATCATCAAAACTTATGAATTTAAGCTTTTCAACAACTGAATATCCAAAAAAATTATTCATTTTATCTAAAATATCTTTTTTCGAATATTCTAAGTCAACTTCATGCCCTCGCTTGACCATCACCACTAAGGTGCTAACTCCAAATTTATTTGAATTTTTAAATATTTTTGGATAGCAAATTTTAAATAATTCGCTTCCAACTAAATATTTCCAATTGCTCAGCGTTTCTGAATATACATGACCTTTTTTATTTATTATTTTTTTGACATTTTTTGGCAAAGTGTCTTTGAAAGATCTTAATCCTTGAATGCTAGCGTTTCTCTGCTTAGTATTATTTTTAGATTGCATATGAAAGATCCAATAATAACAAATAATATTCTTAATTGGTATGATTTAAATAAAAGATCTTTACCTTGGAGAAAGAATGTTTCTCAAACAAAAAAGCAATACTACACTTTAATAAGTGAATTTATGTTGCAGCAAACCCAGGTTGCAACGGTAATACCTTACTTTAACAGGTTTATAAAAAACATTCCCACGATAGAAAAATTATCTAAATATGATGATAGAAAATTAATTAAACTTTGGGAGGGTCTTGGATACTATTCAAGAGTAAGAAATTTAAAAAAAACAGCTCAAATAGTTGTTAAAAATTTTAATAAAAAAATACCTAGAAATTTTTTGGATTTAAAGTCTCTTCCAGGAATTGGAGATTATACAGCAAGTGCAATTTCTGCAATTGCATTCAATGAACCAATAATTCCTCTAGACGGTAATATTGAAAGAGTACTTAAGAGATACTTATTTTTAAAAAAACAAGATCAAATAAAAAAAGAAAATTTACACGAGAAGAAAAAAATTTTTGGAACATCTATCAAAAGGTCTAGTGATTATGCTCAAGCTTTAATGGAATTAGGAGCACTAATTTGTAAACCTGTTAGTCCTAATTGTAAAAATTGTCCACTAGTAAAAAAATGCAAATCATTTAAAAATAAAAATTTTGATTTAGTAAAATTTAAAAAAAAAGATAAGGAAACTTTTTACAAGCTAAATGTTTATAAAAAAAATAATCATTATTTATTAATCAAAAATAACAAATTTAATTTTTTGAAAAATTTTAATATCTTTCCGATGGAGGAAGTAAATAATCCAAAAAATTTTGATAAAGATTTGAATTTTAAAATGTCTAATATGAGCATGAATATTAAAATTGAATTTAAAAATAAATACAATTTAAATAAAAATAATTATTGGATTGATCCAACGAAGCTTCAAAATTATACACTGCCAACATTTACAAAAAAGATAGTAAAATTTTTAGAGAGTCATAAATGAAAAAAATAGCAATAATTGGTGCTGGAATTTCTGGTTTGTATATTGCTAATTTATTCAAAGATCATAAGGATTACCAGGTTAAGATTTATGAAAAAAGGAATTCAATAGAAATGGAAGAAGGCTATGGAATTCAGTTGTCGGTAAATAGTGTAAAGCTTTTAAATAAAATAGGCTTCACTTCTTTCATTGAAGAAGAAAAATTTAATCCAAAAAAAATTGATTTTTATGAAATTAAAAATTCAAAAAAAATTTGTGACTTAGATATTTCAAAATTTAATTCTGAAGATTGTAAATACACAACATTGAAAAGATCAAAATTACTTCAATTTTTAAAAAATCAAATAAACGAAGATATAATTAAATATAACCACAGTATTGAACAGATTGATTACGATAAAGATTCAATAAAATTAATATTTGATAAAAATAAGATAACTTGTGATTACTTAATTATTTCAGACGGTGTGTTTTCTAAGGGGAAGTTATTAATTTCAAATAATAAATCAAAACCAATTTACAATGATACGATTGCAATTAGGGGCACTATATCAAGAGAAAATTTTCAAAATATAAATGAAGAAAATATTTCTCTGTTTTTAGGACCAAATTTTCATTATGTTGTCTATCCAATTAATAATGAAAAAAATTTAAATTTTATCGGCATTTTAAAACATAAATTAAATTCAAATGAGCAAGAGAACTATAATCTTTTTACCGAGAGTTCTTTTATAAAAAATATTAAATTTAAATTATCTAAAAAAGTTTCTCAAAGTTTTTTGAAAAGTCTTCAAAATATTAAATTATTTCCAATATTTGTAAGTAAAAATTTATATAATCCTCCAAAAAACATATTCCTTGTAGGAGACGCATTTTTTGCTTTTTCACCTTCATTTGCACAGGGAGCTTCCCAATCAATTGAGGGGGCTAATGAATTATATGAATGTTTAATAAATAACAATAATTTTTATGATATTAGATTAAAGAGAGTAAAAATGATTAACAGTAGATCTAATTTCAATCAATTTGCCTTCCATTTATCAAATCCAATTATGATCATATTTAGAAATATTTTTTTAAAACTTTTAACTAAAAATAAAAAATTTTTAGAAAGTTATTTGGGTAAAATTTATAAAAGTTAATTTTTAGAAATTAATCTTTGTCTAAGATAATCAATAGGATAAGTTCGTCCATTTATATCACAGTGCCAAAAAGTCCATCCGTTGCAACTTTCAGCTCCTAAAATATTTGCCGCAACTTTGTGTATAGAACCCTCTGCTTGATTATGTTTTATACTACCATCAGCCATAATTTTGGCTGTTATTTTTTTCTTATTATCAAAAATATTAGTTCCAGGTTTAATTATTCCAAGCTCAACTAATGAACCAAAAGGAATTCTTGGTTTTGATCTATTGTTTTTTAGTGTATCTAATAAATCGTCCTCAATTGGCTTTGTAGCTTTTATGCGTTGCTCAGCAGCTTTAAAATAATTTTTTTCTTTTTCTATTCCAAAATAATTTCTTCCTAGTTTTTTTGCTACGGTAGCTGTTGTTCCTGATCCTAAAAAAGGATCAAGTATGAGGTCATTTTTATTAGATGTAGCTAGTAAAATTCTATGTAAAAGTGCTTCTGGTTTTTGTGTAGAGTGAATTTTTTTTCCATCCTTTTTAAGTCTTTCAGATCCATTGCATATTGGAAGATCCCAATTAGATCTCATTTGAAGATCATCATTTAAACATTTTAAAGATTGATAATTAAATGTGTATTTTGATTTTTCACTTTTAGAGGCCCATATCAAAGTTTCATGAGCGTTAGTAAAACGTGTTCCTCTAAAATTTGGCATTGGATTATTTTTATTCCAAATAACATCGTTTAAAATCCAGAAACCTAAATTTTGGATTGTTGTGCCAACTCTAAAAATATTATGGTAGCTTCCTATAACCCAGATAGCTCCATCTTTTTTTAAAATTCTTTTGCATTCACTAAGCCATTCATAAGTGAAATCATCATATTTTTTAAAATTTTCAAATTGATCCCACTTATCATTTACCGCACTAACCTTTGATCTATCCGGTCTTGTTAATTCGCTTTTTAATTGTAAGTTGTAAGGAGGATCAGCAAAAATTAAATCAAAAGTTTCACGTGGAATTTTTTTTAATTCTTCGAGACTATCTCCGTTAATTATTTTATTTTTGAAATCGGTTTTCATTTGTAAAAATTAATTAGACTTCAAATGGATTCTTCGGTCAACCTGAGATTGAAAAATTTGGATTCGATTAGTGTTTCTAATTTAGAAGGTAACTAGATGTAGTGTTAATTTATTTTAGATATAGGTGAAAAAGTTTTTCTATGATGTTTAGTAATACCTAATTTTTTCAAAGCTTTTAAGTGCTGTTTTGTTCCGTACCCAAAGTTTTTATCCCAATCATAGCCTTTATTTTTTTTTGATAAGGTGGTTATAAACTTATCTCTTGATACTTTTGCAATTATAGAAGCTGCCGAAATAGAGGGGATTTTTTTATCTCCTTTAATAACTGATTTTAAATTATAATTTTCTAATTCTGGAGTTTTGTTTCCATCTATCAGAACGTGTGTTGGTTTTTTCTTAAGTTTTTTGATAGCTCTTTTCATAGCCAGCAAACTTGCTTGAAGTATATTCAGCTTTTCTATTTCTTTGACAGAAGCTTTGCCTATAGACCAAGTAGAATTTTTTTTTATATATGTACATAGATGCTCTCTCTCTTTTTTACTTAATGATTTTGAATCTTTTAATAACTTTGGATTAATTGATTTTTTTAAAATTACTGCTGAAGCATACACAGGTCCAATTAAACTTCCTCTACCAACTTCATCAACCCCTGCAATTATCTTCATCAAATTTTTAACTTCAGGTCTTTAATCTTGTCTCTAATTTTCTTTAAATCTTCCCATGAGTATTTTTTATTTTCTGGAAAGCGGATTAGATAAGATGGATTAAAAGTTATCATTAAAGGGAATGTTTTGTTTTTTAAAATCACTTCCTTCCAATGTCCTCTTTCAGCAGTTATTTTTTCGCTTATTCCTGTTATAGACTCCATTGCTGAACTACCCATTAAAACGATAATCTTTGGGTTTATAATTGATATATGCTCTTTCAAAAATACTGAGTACCTTTTAATCTCGGTTGAGGTTGGTTTTCTATCATCAGGTGGTCTAAAATTGATTGCATAACTTGTATAAATATTTTGCCTCTTAATATTGATGGCTATAAGCATTTTGTTAAGAAGTTCGCCAACTTCACCTCCAAATGGGACACCCAACTTTTCTTCTTCAGCCCCAGGAGCCTCTCCAATTAACATTAAAGGGCTATTTATATTTCCCTCACCTAAAATAATTTTGTTTGAATTTTCTTTCAATTTACAATTTTCAATTGAATTTATTTGATCTTTTAAATTTTTTAGTAATTTTTCTTTATTAATTTGCAGAGTGCCATTTTTCGTTTCTAAAATATTAAATCTATTTATTGGCTTATCAGCGAATATAAATTTTGGCTCAATAGTATTAATTAGTTCTTGGTTTAATTTGGTATTTTGATTTATTACTTTTTTAGTCATAGTATGGTCACATGTTCCTAAAATTTCTAAAATTAGTACTATTAATATTTATATCTTATCAGACACCTTTGTATTCTAAAAGTGCTACTTTTAATGATTTCAACTCAAGAGATTTGTCAAATTATTTTTCTGGAATTGTTGCATTTGAAAATCGAGATAATTCTGAAGCTTTAAAATTTTTTAACTTAACCAAAGTATTAATTAACAAACATGACAGTTATTTAAAAAGATATGTTAACTCTTTAGTTTTAGATAACAAAGTACCTCAAGCAATTAATGTATTAAATAACAATGGAAACAAATCTAATTCAGATTTTTATGATGCGTATATAATTTTAATAATTGACAGTTTAAAAAAAAATAACTTTAAAAAGGCTGACGAATATTTAACACAAAGTTTAAAATTTCAAGATGAAGATAGAATAAACCTAGTTATATTTGAAACTCTAAAACAGTACATTTATACATTTAAAAATAAAAAAATATTAGATAACAAAAAAAATTTTGGAAACTTGTCTCTTATAGCCGAGACATTCCAAAGATGTTATATTGAAGATAAAAGAACTTCGTCATTTTTTCTTAATTTAATAAATAATCAACAAGGTGATTATTCAAGATACATTTTCTTTTATCTTAATCATTTAATTGATAACAATAAATTAAATGAAGCAAGATTAGTTGTTGAACAAATTGATTATATAAATTCAACACTTTTACTTTCACAAAGCAAAAGTTGGGTAGACAAAGAAAAATTCGATGATTTTGGAAAAATTTTTTCATGCAAAGATCATAATGATCTTGTAAGTGAGTTTTTATTTTTGATCTCTAATCTTTATTCTTCTCAGGATAATTTTGAGAAATCAAATTTTTACTTAAATTTGTCAAACTATTTAAATCCTAAGTTTGAATTTAATTTGTCATTGGTTGCAGAAAATTTTTATCTTAATGATGAATTTGACAAAGTAAAAAAGATCTTAAAAAACTTTAAAAAAGAAGATGAATTTTATTATTGGTTTAGATTAAAAAAAGAAGCTCAAATAATAATTCAAGAGCAGGATTATGAAAACGGAATTAAATATATAGATTCAAAATTTAATAAAATTGAAAATCCCAATATAAAAATGATTTTTGATTTAGCCAATTTTCATAAAAATTCTAAAAATTATGAAAAGGCAATAGATCGTTATACGGAAATCATTTTAACACTAGATGACAATTCACTTATTAAATCAGATGTATTGTATCGTAGAGGTGGTAGTTATGAAAGAATGGGCAATTATGAAAAGTCAGATAAAGATTTACTGCATGCGCTTAAAATTGATCCTAGTGATGCATATATTTTAAATTACCTTGCTTACTCTTGGTTAGAGCGTGATTATAAAATTAATGAAGCAATGGATATGTTGAAAACAGCATATGATTTAAAAAGCAATGATCCATATATTATTGATTCAATTGGATGGGCTTATTTTTTAATAGAGGACTATGTAGAAGCAGAAAAGTATTTAAAAAGAGCCGTAGAATTAATGCCAGACGACCCAATCGTGAATGATCATTATGGAGACATTTTATGGAAATTAAATCGAAAAATTCAAGCAAGATATTTTTGGAAAAACGTATTAACTTTTGATGACACCGAAGACGATATGAGGGAAAAAATCAATATTAAAGTAATTGAGGGTCTTAAAAATTCCTAAATGAAAATTAATAAAATTAAATCTAATGCAAAGTTAAATTTAGCACTAAATATCACTGGAAAAAAAAAGGTTTTACATAAAATTGAAAGTATAATTGGTTTCATAGATTTACATGATGTTATTTCGATAAATCAACATAATGGAAAAAAACATCATATTTCTTTTTATGGAAAGTTTTCTAAAAATATAGGAAAAAAAAACACTGTTCAAAAATTATTTCAAATATTAGATAAAGAAAATTTATTAAAAAATAAAAAATTCAAAGTTAAAATTAAAAAATTAATTCCTCAAGAAGCTGGGTTGGCCGGGGGATCGATGAATGCGGCTAGTGTGTTTAATTATCTGGTTAAAAAAAAAATTATTAATCCTAATCATCAAAAAATTCGAAGTATCTGTGACTTCGTTGGTTCCGATGTTATTCTAGGAACCATTTCATCCAACTGTGTGTTGTCATCAGATGGTAGATTAAAAAAGATTTATAATGCTCCCAAATATTACACTACTTTGGTAAAACCTGATTTTGGTTGTTCAACTAAAAAAATATACTCAGCTGTTCAAAAGTATACAAAATCAAAATATAACAAACCTAAAAAAAATATGTTTGGGGCAAAATATTTGATTGATCAACAAAATGCCCTTGAAACAATAGCACTCAAAAAATATCCAAAACTTAAAAAAATAAAGCTGTTCTTAGAAAGTATAAATAATCCATTATTTGTAAGAATGACTGGTTCAGGATCAACAATTGTTGCCTATTATAATTCATTAAAGAGTTGTAAATTGGCAAAAGCTAAATTTAAAAGAAAATATAAAAATTATTGGTGTGTTACAGCAAAAACTATATGAATTTTATATTTTTATGTTATAGGAAGCTAGTATTGGGGCGTAGCCAAGCGGTAAGGCACGGGTTTTTGGTACCTGCATCCTAGGTTCGAATCCTAGCGCCCCAGCCATTTATGAAAAATTTTTTAGATAAATTTTTTTCCCGATCAAAAAATCTTGATTATATCAGTCAAAATTTAAAACAAATTACTTTAACAACACCCGCAAATAAAATTTTTGAAGCAATTAATAATTTTTCAGAGAAAAGTGAAATCAGATACGTGGGTGGGTGTGTAAGAAAAGTGATAAAAAAAGAAAATGTTGATGATATTGACCTAGCAACAAATTTAACGCCTTTGGAAGTTTGTGAGGCTCTTAAAAACAAACAAATAAGTTTTTACGAAACAGGAATTGAACACGGAACTATAACTGCAACAATTGACGAATATAAATACGAAATTACTTCTTTAAGGAAAGACGTCTCAACTGATGGAAGGCATGCTGAAGTAGAATTCTCTTTAGATTGGAAGGAAGATGCCTCTAGAAGGGATTTTACTATCAATTCAATTTATGCAGATGGCGATGGTAATTTATTTGATCCATTTAACGGTAAAAAAGATTTGGAGGATGGGTATATTAATTTTATTGGCAATGCGGAAAAAAGAATTCAAGAGGATTATTTACGTATTTTGAGATATTTAAGATTTTATTTAAATTACTCAAATCATAAGCACCAGCCAGAAATAATAAAAAATATAAAAAAAAATATTGATGGAATTTCAAATATATCATCTGAAAGATTAATTGATGAACTAAAAAAAATAACTAGTTCAAATGGATTTTTAAAACTCTTTAAAGATAAAGAAAGTTTAGAACTCGTAGAAATAATTTTCCCTCAATTAAAGAATGTTAAAAATTTTAAAAAACAAAATTCTTATGCTGCAGAGAATTTTTTAAAAATTGACTTTATATTCTTGATTGCGCTTTTAGTGATTGATGGGACTGATAATGCTGATTATTTTCTTTATAAATTTAAAATATCTAACAAAGATAAGAAAAGATTAAAATTGATAGATCTTTTTTATAGAGAAAAAGTAACTCTAAACAGCTTTACAGAGAAAAATTTGAATAAACTTTTTTATTTTAATGGGCGACAGGCTGTAATAGATATAATTAATTTTAAAATTTTTAACTCAAACAAAGTAGAAAAAAAACTAATTAAACTATTAGATAATTATAAAGAGAAAACTATTCCAACTTTGCCAATAGGGGCTGATCTACTAATGTCTAAATTTCAAATTCTTGAGGGTAAAACTTTAGGTAATAAATTAAAAAAAATAGAAGAAACTTGGGTTCAAAATGGATTTCAAATTTCAGATAAGCAAGTACAGCAAATAGTTAAAAGTTAAATATATTTAACGTCTTTAATTTCAAAATTTTTTACACCGGAGGGTGTATTTATTTCAACTAAATCACTTTTATTTTTTCCAATCAAGCCTTTACCAATTGGTGATTGAAAGAAAATCAGTTTTTGTTTTAAATCTGCCTCATCTCTTCCAACAATTTTATAATTAATTTTTTCACCAGTATCTAAATCCTCTAAATAAACTGTAGATCCAAAAATTACTTTTCCTTCATTGTTTAGTTTTGTAACATCAATAACATTTGCTCTTGCAATAATATCGTTAATTTCTGTAATTCTTCCTTCGTTATGAGATTGTTCTTCTTTAGCTGCGTGATATTCAGCATTTTCTTTAAGGTCTCCATGGGATCTCGCTTCAGCAATTGCAGCTACTATCTCAGGTCTTTTTTTTTCTTTTAAAAAAACTAATTCTTCTTTGAGTTTATTTAATCCGTTTAATGTTATTGGTTCTTTATCCATTTTTTATTTCCATTTTGCAATCGGAGGTAATGACATCAAAATTCCTTCAACATTACCACCAGTTTGTAGTCCAAATTTTGTTCCTCTATCATAGAGCAGATTAAATTCTGCGTATCGACCTCTTTTAATATACTGAAACTCTTTATCTTTTAAAGTCCATTTTCTTTTTAATTTTTTTTTAATTATTTCATTAAATAACATTTGAAATGTAACACCAACATCTCTGACAAATTTAAAGTCATTTTCAAAATTATCATTTTTATAGTCAAAAAAGATTCCACCTATACCTCTTGCTTCTTTTCTGTGAGGTAGATAAAAATATTCATCACACCATTTTTTATACTTTTTATAATAATTTTTATTATGTCTATCGCACATTGCTTTTAATATTTTATGAAAGTTTTTCTTCTCTTTTTCATCTTTTATTGCCGGGGTTACATCCATACCTCCACCAAACCAATTCTTTGTTGTGCAAATAAATCTGGTATTAAAATGCATTGCAGGAATATGGGGATTTTGCATGTGCATAACTATTGATATTCCTGATGCCCAAAATCTAGGATCTTTACTTGCGCCCGGTATATTCTTTTGAAATTGCTTGGGAAATTTTCCATAAACTTTTGAAAAATTTACTCCTACTTTTTCAAAAATTTTTCCATTTTTAAGAATTCTATATTCACCACCACCCTCATCTTTTTTACTGCTTCTATTCCAAGAAGTTGATTGAAAATTTACTTTGTTTTTTTCAATTTTTAAAATGTCGTCACATATTGCATTTTGTAACAGCTTAAACCAATTACTTGCTAAGTCTTTTTTAATTGAAATATCCATTTTATATTAATTCAATTTGACGCAAACTTTCTGCCAAAACAATGGCAACAGAGGATGCAATATTAAGAGATCTTACTTGATTATTCATTGGTATTTTTAAACGATTTTTAATAATTTTATGAACCTTTTCGGGTACTCCAGCACTTTCTCTGCCAAACAAAATAGTATCATCAGGCTTAAATTTAAATTTAGTATAATTTATTGAACCCTTAGTTGTCATCAATACGATTCTCTGTTTTTTCTTTGCCTCAAAAAATTTATCTGAACTTTGATAAAACTCTATTTGACTGTAGTCCATATAGTCCATAACAACTCTTTTAAAACGTTTGTCTGATAATAGAAAGCCACATGGTTCAATTATTTCTAATTTAGCACCCAAACAAGCACAGGTTCTTATGATTGCAGCAGTATTCTGAGGTATATCAGGCTCATACAAAGCTATTTTGGGTCCTAAAATTGTTGAATTCTGTGTCATTCTTTCAGTAGTAAAATAATTATTTTATATTATATGAATTCGTATATTAACTATTTTAAATCAAAAAGAGATAATAATAAAAGCTACTAAAAGTGTCTGAAAAAAAAACAAAAAGAAGAGATTTTTTATTTACAGCTACCACAGCGGTAGGAGCTGTTGGTGCCGCTGCAGTGGTGTGGCCAATGATAGATCAAATGAATCCAGATGCTTCCGTTAAAGCATTAGCTAGCACAGAAGTTGATGTAAGTGCATTAACACCAGGAAATACATTAACTGTTTTGTGGAGAGGTAAACCTGTTTTTATAAGAAGAAGAACTCAAGAAGAAATTGATGAAGCAAGAAAAGTAAAGATGGAGGATTTAATTCATCCTGAGAAAGATGAGGATAGAGCTAAAAACCCTGAGTGGCTTGTAATGTTAGGGGTTTGTACACATTTAGGATGTGTACCTTTAAATGACAAAGGCGATTACAATGGATGGTTCTGTCCATGTCATGGATCTCACT
Organism: uncultured Pelagibacteraceae bacterium; assembly: GCA_902573755.1. Classification (GTDB taxonomy): domain Bacteria; phylum Pseudomonadota; class Alphaproteobacteria; order Pelagibacterales; family Pelagibacteraceae; genus Pelagibacter. The sequence goes on along the minus strand of CACGLD010000002.1, from coordinate 30,640 downwards.
ATGATACATCTGGAAGAATAAGAAAAGGACCAGCTCCGTTAAATATGGAAGTACCTAAATACGAATTCGTTAACGCTAATACAATTAAGATTGGATAAACTAAAAACTAATGAGCAACCACGATTACAGACCAAAATCAAAAGTAGGACAATGGTTTAATGATCGATTACCACTTTTAACTCTAGCAAATCATTTAACAGATTATCCGACACCTAAAAATTTAAACTATTGGTGGACATTTGGTGGAATTTTAACTTTTTGCTTAATCACACAAATTATAACCGGATTAACTCTTGCAATGCATTACATTGCTCACGCAGATATGGCTTTTGAAAGTGTTGAACACATCATGCGTGATGTTAACTATGGTTGGTTAATTAGATACATTCATGCAAATGGAGCATCTATGTTTTTCTTGGCGGTCTACATTCATATATTCAGATCATTATTTTATGGTTCTTACAAAGCACCAAGAGAAATAATTTGGATAATTGGAATAATTATTTACTTACTAATGATGGCAGCTGCATTCATGGGCTATGTATTGCCTTGGGGGCAAATGAGCTTCTGGGGAGCAACTGTAATAACAAATTTATTTAGTGCCATTCCATTAGTGGGAGAGGGTATTGTTACTTGGTTATGGGGTGGGTACTCAGTAGATAATCCAACTTTAACAAGATTTTTTACATTGCATTATCTAATTCCATTTTTAATTTTAGGATTAGTTGTTTTACATATTTGGGCTTTACATGTTCCTGGAAATAATAATCCAGTTGGAATAGACATCAAAAAACCATCAAAAGACACTGTGCCTTTCCATCCTTATATCGTAATCAAAGATGGTTTCGCCTTATTAATGTTTATGATTGTTTTTGCATTCTTTGTTTTTTATTCACCAAATATACTAGGTCACGCTGATAATTATATTGAAGCAAACCCAATGGTAACTCCTGCACATATTGTACCTGAATGGTATCTATTGCCTTTCTATGCAATTTTAAGATCTGTTCCAGACAAGTTGCTAGGTGTTGTGGCTATGCTATCTGCAATATTAATTTTAGCTGTCTTACCTTGGTTAGATACTTCGAAAATTAGATCTGCAGTATTCAGACCTTTGTATAAACAGTTTTACTGGATACTAGTTGCTGATGTTCTAATTCTTGGTTATGTAGGCGCAATGCCAGCTGAAGGACTTTATTTGTTAATAGCAAGAGTTGCTACGGCATATTACTTTTTACATTTTTTAGTTATTCTTCCTGTTTTAGGATTTAAAGAAAAAACTTTACCGGTACCTTTGAGCATAACTGAACCAGTTCTTGGTGGTTCACCCAATTTAGCAACCGCGAGGAAAAAAGAAAGCAAGATAGAATAAGTGAAAAAATTACTTAAAATATTTTCATTATTATTATTAATTTGTTCGTCAAATACCTTTTCTTTTGCTGCTGAAAAAGTTGATTACTTAAAAACAGATTGGAGTTTTAAAGGGCTTTTTGGAAAATTTGATAGAGCTTCTCTTCAAAGAGGATATCAAGTTTACACAGAAGTTTGTGCCTCATGTCACTCAATGAAATACTTAAGTTACAGAAATTTATCTGAAAAGGGTGGACCAGAGTTTCCAGAAGATCAAGCTAAAGCTATTGCAGCTTCATTTGAGGTCATGGATGGACCAAATGCAGATGGAGAAATGTTTGCTAGACCAGGTAAGTTGTCTGATAAATTTGTAATGCCGTATGACAATGTAAAAGCTGCACAAGCAGCAAATGGTGGCGCGTACCCTCCAGACATGTCTGTTTTGGTTAAAGCTAGAGGTGGTGGTGTTGATTACATATATTCTTTATTGCAAGGCTATGAAGAAGCTCCTAGTGGAATGACTTTGGATGATGGTGTTCATTATAATAAGTATATGTATGGAAATAAAATAAGAATGGCTGCTCCACTTTCAGATGGATTAGTCGAGTACGGTGATGGAACTACTGCTAGTGTTGAACAAATGTCAAAAGATGTAACAACATTTTTAATGTGGGCTGCTGAACCTCATCTAGAGGCCAGGCATCAGATGGGCTTTAAAGCAATTATATACTTAATTATTTTAACAATTCTTGTTTACTTCAGCATGAAAAAGATTTGGTCACGTGTTGAATCTGAAGTTTAGTACGTCTCCATCTTTCACAATATAATCTTTACCTTCTAATCTCATTTTTCCATTAGCTTTAGAATTTACCCAACCATCATTAGCAATAAAATCTTCATAAGATATAGTTTCAGCTCTAATGAAACCTTTCTCAAAATCTGTATGAATTTCTCCTGCAGCCTTAGGAGCGGTACAATTTTTTTGTATAGTCCAAGCCCTTGTTTCTTCAGGCCCAGAAGTAAAATACGTATCAAGTTCTAATATTTTATAGCCTTTTTGAATTAACATACTTAGACCTGTATCTTTTAAACCAATCATATCCATATAATTTTTTTTTTCATCTTCTGCTAATTCATTTATTTGGTTTTCTATGTCTGCAGAAACAATCAGAGTGTTATCTTTTCCAAATTTTTCAATAAAGTTTTTAGTATATTGATTTCCATCCTGAACGCTTTGCTCATCTACATTGCAAACAAAAATCTTTGGTTTTATTGATAAAAGACCACTTTGATTAAGTTGTTTTGTGTCAAATTGAGAATTTAATATTGATATATCTTTATCATTATTAATGCAGTCTAATGCAATCTCTAAAATCTTAAGTTGATCTTCGTCAACGTTTTTCTTATTATTTTTTTCAAGTCTTTTTTGGATAGATTCTAGGTCAGCCAACATCATTTCAGTTTCAATGATCTCAAGATCTCTTATTGGGTCAACATTAGGATTTACATTTTGAATATCGTCTGAGTCAAAACATCTAATCATATGAATAACTGCATCAACTTCTCTTATGTGGGACAGAAATTTATTGCCTAATCCTTCACCTTTAGATGCACCTTTAACAAGACCAGCTATATCCACAAATGAAATAGTTGTATTTATTGTTTTTTTTGATTTTGAAACTTCTGATAATTTGTTCAATCTTTCATCTGGAACGGGGACTACTCCCACATTGGGATCTATCGTACAAAATGGAAAATTTGCTGCTTGGGCTTTGCTTGAGTTTGTAAGTGCGTTGAAGAGAGTAGATTTACCCACATTAGGCAAACCAACAATTCCACATTTAAAACTCATTATTTATTGTTTACAGTGCTAGAGAATAAATCTAATTTTTTGTCGATAAGTATTGATATAGAATCTGTAATGTTATTTGTAATTTTTTCCAATCCAAGCATTTCATCTTCATCAAAATTCTGAAGAACAAAATCACCTACTTCCATTTTATCTTTTGGTTTACCAATTCCTATTCTCACTCTTGAATAATCTTTGCCAATAAATTTATCTATTGATGCAATTCCGTTATGTCCAGCATCAGAGCCACCAAATTTTGCTTTTATCTTACCAAACTCTACGTCTAGATCGTCATGAAAAACGATAACATCCTCAGCATCTATTTTGAAATATTCAATTAATTCTCTAATACAAATTCCAGAATTATTCATAAATGTTAAAGGTTTAATAGCGTAAACTTTTTGGTCTCCTACATTACCAGTCGTAAGAAGTCCTTTGAATTTTGGTTTTTGTTTTGAAAGTCCAAATTTTTTATTTATAGCATCTATAATCTTGAAACCAATATTGTGTCTATTGTTTTCACTGTCTGGGGTTGGATTGCCTAATCCTACAAGTAGTAGCATAAAATATTAATATTGGAGGATAAAATTCAATTTTAATTAACTTATTTTTTTTCTTCAGCAGGTTTTTTATCTTCACCTTCTTTTTTATCACCTTCAGCTGCTGGCTTATCTCCACCTTCAGCTGCTGCTGCTTCTGCTCCTTCAGCACCTTCTCCCTCAGCCGCCTCAGCTTCTGCAGGTTTTTCAGGTTCTTTCATAACAGTCGGAGCTGCTAGAGTTGCAATTACGAAATCTCTTCCTTGAATTGTAGGAATAACGTCACTGTCAAGATTTATAGAAGAGATCTTAAAACTCTCTCCAATATCAACTCCATCAAGATCTATCACAAGATTTTCAGGAATTTTTTCGCTTGGGCATTTTAGCTCAACTTTTCTTCGTACAATGTTTAAAACCCCACCTCTTTTCAAACCAGGAGATTTTTCATGATTTAAAAATTTTACTGGAACTTCAATTCTAACTTTTATGCCTGAAACTATTCTTAGAAAGTCTACATGAATTGGTTCATCTGAAATAATGTCATATTTTATTTCTCTTGGTAGAACTTTTTGAGGTTTACCATCAACATTTAAAGTTATGATGCTTGATAAAAAGTTTTCTTTTTCAATTAGTGACTTAAGTATTTTTTTAGATATTGAAATTTTCTCGTTTTGAGCCTCTCCACCATAAATTATAGCAGGCACACTACCATTAACTCTCAATGAACTTAATTCACCTTTAGTTTTGGTATTTCTGATGTTGGCGTCTAATGAATTCATAAAAACAAGGGTTTTTAGCTCAAGTTCCTTAATAACTCAAGGTATTTATTTGAATAAATCTGATACTGAGGTTGAATTAGATATTCTTTTAATTGCTTCTCCCATAAGCCCTGAAATTGACAGAACCTCAATGTTTTTAACACCTTTAGTTCTGCTCATGTTATCGATTGTATCAGTTATCACCAAATTCTTAATTACAGAATTTTTAATTTTTTTTACAGCTTCACCGCTGAGTACACCATGAGTTATATAGACATAAACTTCTTTAGCCCCTCTGTCTTTAAGGGCTTTAGCTGCATTTACTATTGTTCCACCAGAGTCGATTATATCATCTACAATTATACAAGTTTTACCCCTTACATCTCCTATCACATTCATGACTTGAGATTGACCTGGTTTTGGTCTTCTTTTATCTACAATTGCTAATCCAACATTTAAGAGTTTACCTAACGCTCTTGCTCGTTCAGTTCCACCCACATCTGGAGCAACACAAATTAGGTTTTTACTTTTTATCTTTTTTTTTGCATGTCTTGCAAAAATAGGTGTCGCAAACAAGTTGTCGACTGGAATATCAAAGAAACCCTGAATTTGACCTGCATGCAAATCAACAGTAACTACTCTGTCAGCACCTGCTTTTGTAATTAAGTTTGATACTAATTTTGCAGAAATCGAAGTTCTTGGTACTACTTTTCTGTCCTGTCTGGCATAACCAAAATATGGAATTACTGCAGTTATATTTTTTGCAGAAGATCTTTTTAGCGCATCAATACACAATAAAAGTTCCATTAAATTATCATTAGCAGGCGAAGATACAGATTGAATAATAAAAATACTGTTTCCTCTAATATTCTCATTTATTTCAACATAAATTTCTCCATCAGAAAAATTTCTAATACTAGAGTTTACTAATTTAGATTTTAGATATTTAGCAATATTCTTGCTTAATGGTTTGTTGCTATTTCCGGATAATAATTTCATTAAAAAAGCCTAATAAAGCATAATTATTGAAATATTTCTACCATAATCATCATGATTTAGCCTTAACGCTCTTCTTGCACTAAAAAAATTATTATTAATATCAAATGTATCAATATTTAAAGACTCAATATTTTTTATTTTATTCTTTAATAGACATGATTTTACATATTTAGGTAAATCAAAATAAAGCTTTTTGTACTTAATTTTAAAAAATTTATTATTTTTTTTATCCTTTTTTAGAAATTTTCTTCTAAAATCTTGTTTGACTTCATAATTTTTAGCTGAGATAGCAGGTCCGATAGCTGCAGTAATATTTTTAGGATTAGATCCTTTTTTGATCATAAATTGGATTACTTTGCTAATTATATCTTTGTATGCACCTTTCCACCCCGCATGAATTGCAGCTACTAATTTTGCTCTTTCATCACAGATTAAAATTGGCACACAGTCAGCAGTTAAAACACCAATTGGGATATTTTTTTGGTTTGTAATTACCGCGTCTGCTTTTGGTTTTGATCTAAATTTATTTTTTTCATTAATATAAATAAACTTATTACTATGTATTTGATGAAGTAAAAAAATACTTTTAGCGGTGCTTTTTATTTTTTTTTTAACTATTTGTAAATTTTTTTTAATATCTGAGGGATTATCTTTAGAACCTGGGCCACAGTTTAAACTTTTATAAATTTTTTTTGATTTACCACCAGTTTTATTAAAAAAACCATGTTTAATTATTTTTATTTTTGAAAGTTTTTTTGATTTTATCAATTTTGAAAACCTGTCTTAAAATTGTTTCTCTTATTTTTTACAAGCATGACTTTGAACAATTCACCCATTTGATTTTCATCTATTAAACGTCTTACTCTATAAAATAAATCTGCTTTTTTAGAAAATGCTATATTTTTGCTGATTATTTCTGCCCTGTGAAGAATACCCATATTTGTTAAAAATTTTTTTTGATTTGTAAAAATTGAATTAATTTCTTTAAACTGATTTATAAATTTTTCAAAGGAATGAAAGTTTATATTGTAAGTAATATCAGAGTCTCCAATATTTTCTAAAACGTTAGAATATTTGTGATTATTTACTGCCTGAAGAGTTTCATGCATTTTGCTATCTGCATAACCATAATCAATAACTAACATTCCTCCATCATTTTTTTGTATTAAGTCACATATTGTTCTTAAATATTTAAAAGTATCTGGCGAATATTCTATAACGCTCTGATCTTTTGATATTTCGAAATTAAGATGTTTTTCAATTGTATCTATATCAATTTTTTCATCTTTAAATTCAGCTTTGTTTGGATCACTCAAATTCACAAATCTTTCAACCCAACCATCTTTTCTTTTAAAAAATTGTTTGATTGGTATGGCATCAAAGAATTCATTAGCTAAAAAAATTGTTGGGTTTGAGTTTATTTTTTCAATGTTTTTTAACCATGAAAACTTTTTAGAATTTAAATTTTTCTTTTGTTCATTTAATAAAAAATCACTTTTTTCATGAATTACAAAACTGCAGGCATTGTAACATTCTGGAAAATTTATAAGTGTCTCATCTATGACTTTCATCATTTCACCATTTCCAGCTCCCAGTTCTAGCAAATTAAATTTTTTCGGAGAGCCAATGCTTTTCCAAAAAGTGATCGTCCAAATTGCGATAATTTCTGAAAATAATCTTGTGACATTGGGAGCGGTAACAAAGTCTCCATCTTCACCAAAAGGATTTTTTTTCATATAAAAACCTTTGTCCTTATCGTAAAGAGCAAAATTTATAAATTGATCTAATGGTAAATTATTTGTTTTAGCGAGTTTCATATTTTAAATAAAATAAGATTACTCCTGATATTATAAATATTAAACTTACTACTTGCCCCATCGTTAAGTTTAAAAGTATATAACCAAGCTGTTCATCTGGTACTCTGTAAAATTCAATAACAAATCTGAAAATTGAGTAAATTATTAAAAATAATCCTGAAATCACACCAGGTTTGTTTGAAAATTTATTTTTAAAATAAAGTAATAATAAAAATAAAAATAAACCCTCTAATAGTGCTTCATATAATTGTGAGGGATGCCTAGGAAGACTATCTACCTGAACAAATGTTACCGCCCAGGGTACATTAGTTATAGTTCCATACAGCTCTGAATTTATAAAGTTTGCTATTCGTCCAAAAAATAATCCGACCGGAGCTACTAAAGCGACAATATCTAAATATAAGAACGGGTTTTGATTATTTTTTTTAGCGAAAAATATAGATGCGAAAATAACTCCAATTAAACCACCATGGAAGGACATTCCTCCTTGCCAAATTTTAAATATATCTAATGGATTATTTATATAAAAACTTAAATTATAAATAAAAATATAACCGAGTCTTCCTCCTAAAATTATACCGATAATTAAATAAGTTAAATAATCATCAAATTTATTTTTAACTTCTATGTCTTGGATAAATAATTTTTTAGCGAGAATCCAGCCTAATATAATTCCAAATATATAAGCTAAAGAATACCACCTGATTTCTAAAGAAAATATTTCTAAGGCTACTGGGTCAAAATTATTAATGAACATTTTTAATAATACTTATAATGTATATCTTAAATATGAAAAATTCTAAATTTATAATTGATAAGTTTGCTAAATTAATAGAGCAGGGACTAGTATCTTCAAAAGACTTAACTACTGAATTATTTAATATCCTAAAATCTAAAAGAGATGAGTTTGTTTTTAAAATGAAACTTACAAGTAAAGATGAGTTTGAAGTTCTCTCAAAACGAGTTGAGAATCTCGAAAATAAAATAAATAAACTTGAGAAAAAAAAAAATAAAAAAGTTAAACAGGCAAGAAAACCTTAACTCTCAAACCATCCATTTTTGATTTTTCTAACATTATATTTCCTCCATGAGATTTGATAATGTCTGATGAAATTGATAAGCCAAGACCAACACTTGATTTAGAGTCTGCTCGACCCTTATCTATTTTATAGAAAGGTTTAAATACATTTTCATACTCATCTTTTGGTATTCCAGGACCATCATCATCAATAATAATGAATAAGTTTGTATTTTTTTTACTTAAACTAATTTCAACTTTATTTGCATATTTCAGTGAATTATCAATTAGATTATTTAGACATCTATTAATTAAATTTTTTCTACCATTAAAGTAAATTCTTGGTGTTAAGTTTTGTGAAATATTTTCATTATTATATTTTTCAATAACGACAGAAATTAATTCAGATAAATTAAACAATTCATCTTTTTCAACATATGATGAGCTGGTGAATTGCAAATATTCATTTAGCATTTTCTCCATTTCATTGATGTCTTCAGTCAATTTATTAACAGTTTCTTTGTCTTTTATAAAAGCTAATTGTAGTTTCATCCTTGTCAAAGGTGTCCTTAAATCATGACTTATTCCAGATAACATTTCTGTTCTTTGATTTAAGTGTCTTTCAATTCTCTTTCTCATTTTATCAAATTCATGTCCTGCTTGTCTTATTTCAAGGGCTCCAGAAGGTTTGAACTCTTCAATATTTTCTCCTTTACCAAACCTTTCAGCCGCACGAGCGAGGTTAGTGATTGGTCTAGTTTGATTTTTTAAAAATATTAGAGAAATGATCACCATTATAATTGCAGGTACTGTGATCCAAAGTGCAAATATTCTTGCTGAAGAACTTGCAACCCTATCTTTAGGCACTAAAAATTTAAAATAACCATCTTCGTATTTAATTCTTAAATCAATTAATTCTTTATAACTTGTTGTATCAAACCAGTATTCATCTAATCCAAATTTAGATTTTAGTTCTCTTCTTAAAGTTCTATCTATAGGACTAAACCATCTTTCAGTATCTGTATTTTGTAATTTTTCGTTATTGGTGAACTCAATATTTAAATCTAAAAATATGGAAAAAAGATCTAGCAACTCTTGTTTATTTTCCTGCTCACTTTCATAGGCTTCAATAAATGTACTAATTTCATTTACTAAAGTTCTTGTCATACCTTTGTTTGTTTTGATCCAAAGGCTATCAAAAAAAACAATTGTAATTACTAGTTGCAAAACCAAAACTGGAATAGCAACTATAAGAAGTGCTCTATAAAATAATCTTTTTGGTAATATTTTTTTTAAGTAATTACTCAATCCAGAGAACATATCCTGCACCTCTTATTGTTTGCAAAAATTTTGGATTTTTTGGATCAATTTCAATTTTTTTTCTAAGCCGGGTAATAATAACATCTATTGATCTCTCTTTATCTAAATTGATTAATTGACCAATATCTTCTCTAGAAAATGTTTTGCCTGGGTTATTAATCATTTTTTCTAAAATCGTTTTTTCTGTTGCATTAATCTTAAATTCTTTATCACTTTTAAATATTAAAAGTTTATTCAAATCAATTTTCACATTTGCAAATTCTATAACCCTTTTCTGATCTGTTTTGATAGTTTTATTTAATATGTTCTGTATTCTTAGAATTAATTCTTTTGGTTCAAATGGTTTTGGCAAATAATCATCAGCACCAATCTCTAACCCCTCAACCCTTTCACTCGCCTCACCTTTGGCAGTGAGAAGTATAACTGGTGTATCTAATTTTTTTTTATTTTCTTTTAAAAATTCAAGCCCACTTTTGCCAGGCATCATTATATCCAAAACTATCAAATCAAACTTAATTATTTTTATTTTCTCTGATGCATTTTCTGCATTTTCAGCAGTAGTGACTAAAAATTTATTTTCATTTAAATACTTTTTTACAAGAGATCTAATCCCATCATCATCATCAACCACTAGTATATGTGCAATAAACTTATCCATTAATTATTTTACTTAGTACATTATCAAAATTTATAACTTCCTCAGAACTTGAATTTAATAAAGCATTATAAATTCTCTTTTTTTGTAAATTAAAAATTTCATTAAAAATTTTTTTACCTTTATCATTAAGAAAAACATGCTTTACTCTAGTATCTTGGTCATCTTTTTTAAAAATAACGATTTCAAGTTTAATCAAATCTTTGAGAACACGATTTAAGCTTTGTTTTGTGACTTTTAATCTTTTAAGCAGCTCTGAAATTGAGATCCCTTCATACATTGACAGTAAATGAATTACTTTATGGTGTGCTAAACCAATTGAATATCTATCTAATATTTTTTTAGAGTCAGAAAAGGTTTCTCTATAGCTTACGAATAGTTTTTCAATTAGATCTTTAAGCTGGTCATCTTTTAAATATAAAAGTTCTTTCATGATAGGTAAGTTATATTGACATATTAAAGATAGAAAGATATTTTTCATTTATAAATTAAAAAAATTTTCACACATGATACCTTACGACAAACGATCCGGAAAAATATGGTACAACAACGAATTAGTTGATTGGGCTGACGTTAAACTACATGTTTTAAGCCATGGTATGCACTACGCTAGTTGTGTATTTGAGGGTGAGCGAGTTTATGATGGTTCAATTTTCAAATTAGAAGAGCACACAGCTAGATTTTTTCATTCCGCAAGAAGAATGGGTTTTGAAATTCCATATACAGAGGAAGAAATCAATAATGCATCCAATAAAATTATAGCAACCCAAAAAGTAGAAAATGGTTATGTAAGACCTGTTGCTTGGAGAGGTAGTGAGATGATGGCTATTTCTGCGCAACAAACAAAAATACATGTTGCGATTGCAACATGGGAATGGGGATCATATTTTGATCCTAAACTTAAAGTAGAAGGAATAAGATTAAATATTTCGAATTGGAGAAGACCAGCGCCTAATACAATACCATGGGATACAAAGGCGTCAGGTCTTTACATGATTTGTACACTCTCAAAACATGAGGCTGAAAAGCAAGGATATACAGATTCATTAATGCTTGATCACGAAGGAAATATTGCTGAAGCAACTGGTGCAAATATTTTTTTCAAAGATAAAAATGGAGAAATTCATACTCCAATACCAGATTCTTTTTTAGATGGTATTACAAGAAGAACCGTAATTGGAATTGCAAAATCAAAAAATATAAAAGTGCATGAAAGAAAAATTAGTCCTACCGAATTACCTAATTTTGTTGGATGTTTTTTAACAGGAACAGCAGCAGAGGTAACACCAGTTTCTTGTATTGCTGAAAATCAATTTAAAGTTTGTGATACTATTATTGATTTGAATGAAAGTTATCAGGCATTAGTTAGGAAGAAAAAAGCAGCTTAGTCTTTATTATCCTCAGACATAGCGTGATCAATACCTTTTCGCATATAATCATATGCAGTAAAAAGTGTTAAAGCAGCGGATAACCATAAAAGAATTATACCTATAGTTTGAGCATTGTAATCTTGGAAATTAATTATTTTATTTCCAGTATCTCCAGATAATAAAAGAGCTATCGATACCATTTGTAATACTGTTTTAAGTTTAGCAAGGTTTGAAACAGGAAGTTTTATTTTTCCCTTTGCTAAAAATTCTCTCAAACCTGAAATTAAAATTTCTCTTGTCAGAATTATGATTGCTGCAATCACCTCATAATTTCTGATTGTTCCATCCATAACCAGAAGTATTAATGCTGTAGCAACAATGATTTTATCAGCTATAGGATCTAATAATTCACCCAGTTTTGACTCTACTCCAAACATTCTAGCCAACATACCATCCAAGAAGTCTGTAAATGATGCAATAATAAATAATATTAAAGCAGTAAGATCACCATAAAATCCTGGAAGATAAAAAGCTAAAACAAAAAAAGGAACAATTATTATTCGCCCTATCGTTAATATGTTTGGAATTTTTTTTAGCATAATTATTCGTGAAAAAAGTTATATATCTTTTTTGCTACTTTTTCTTCAACACCTTCTACAGATTTTATTTCATCTAAGCTAGCAGACTCAACCGATCTAGCAGATCCAAAATGGTTCAATAAAGCTCTTTTTCTTATGGCCCCAATCCCTTCTATTTGATCTAACAGAGATTTGCTTATACCTTTTTTTCTCTTTGCTCTGTGAGCGCTTATGGCAAATCTATGTGATTCATCTCTTATTCTTTGAAGAAAAAATAGGGTAGGGTCATTTCTAGTGAATTTATATTCTTTGCCATCGTGAAAAAAAGTTTCATTTCCACTATTTCTAAATTTACCTTTTGCTATTGCAATAATTGGAAGGTCGTGAAGCCCTAATTCATTAAGGCTCTCTCTAGCGACTGAATATTGACCTTTTCCTCCATCTACTAGAACCAAATCAGGAAAAGCAAGGTAATTATCTTTTTCTTGAACTGCTCTTTTGAACCTTCTATTTAATACCTCTCTCATCATTCCATAATCATCTTGCTCATTTTTTTTATGCTTAATATTAAATTTTCTATATCTTTTTTTGATAAAGCCTTCATCGCCGTAGGCTATTAAAGCGCCAACACTATTTGTGCCTTGAATATGACTATTATCATAAACCTCGATTAAATTTATATTGGTTTCTAAATTAAATTTCTTAGCTACTGCATCGAACAATTCTTTATTATTCTGACTTTCATAAAGTTTTCTATTTAGACTATCCTTTGCGTTTTTAATTGCTTGATTAATTACTTTTAGTTTTGATCCTTTTTTCGCAACTGAAATATTTATTTGTTTACCTTCTTTTTGTGTCAGTGTTTTTTCAATTAGTGCTTTTTCCTTTATTTCTTCTGAAAGGATAACCGATGAAGGAACACTTTTATTTTCATAAAATTGAGAAACAAATGAATTAAGGATTTCACTAAACTTTTCATCTGGATCGTGTTTAGGGAAAAAAGCTTGATTGCCCCAATTTTGTTTTGATCTATAAAAAAATACTTGAATACAAGTTTTTCCAGATTCTTTATATCCAGCAATAACATCTGCCTCAACTAAGTTTGCTTCATTAATTCTCTGTGAAGATTGAATGATGTTTAATGCTTTAATTCTATCTCTTAAAATTACAGCTTTTTCAAAATCAAGATCCTCACTTGCCTTTTCCATTTGGTTAGAAAGATTTTTTTGAATTTTCCTAGATTTGCCTGAAACAAATTCAATAGCATCTTCTACTGTTTGATTGTATTCCTCTTTTTTTACATATCCTACACAAGGTCCAGAACATCTTTTTATTTGATATAAAATACAAGGTCTTTCTCTGTTTTTGAAAACGGTGTCATCACAAACTCTTAAATGAAAAATTTTTTGGATCATTTTGATTGTCCAATTAGCTGAACCAGCGGAGGCAAAAGGTCCAAAGTAAAAACCTTCTTTTGTTTTTTTTCCTCTATGTCTTTTTATTTGAGGCCATTTATCTTTATTACCAATAAATATAAATGGAAATGACTTATCATCACGTAAAAGGATATTAAATTTTGGTTTATGTTTTTTAATTAAATTTGCTTCTAGTAATAAAGCTTCACTTTCATTAGATGTTGTTGTTATCTCTAATTTTCTTGTTTGAGACAACATTCGTTCAGTTCTAATTATATGATTTTTTTCTGCAACATAACTCTTTAATCTATTCGGTAAATTTTTTGCTTTACCTACATAAAGAATTTCATTCTTTTCATTTAGCATTCTGTATACGCCTGGAAGTTTTGGGACTAGAGGTAGCTCTTTTTTAATTACCTCTTTTCCTATTTCAGAGCTTATCATGGCTTCTCTTTTTGGTAATTTGAATACCAACAGATGAACACTGTTTTAAAATTTCTAATTTTTCAATTTTCAACATTATTTTAGCAATCCTTTTGTCTTTAAATAATTCGTCAAAAACAGCTTCTGCTAAAGTTTCTAGGAAATTATAATGTTTCTTTTTTACAAGTTTCGTAATTAATTTTACTATAGTTCCATAATTAACAATGGATTTGATATCTTTATCGCTTGAAGGTTTTTTATCTTCATAGTCTATTTCAAGACTAAATTTAACTTTTTGTGGTTTTTCTTTTTCAAAATCGTAATAACCAAGTTTTAAATCCAAGATTAATTCGTTAATTAGGATTTTTTTCTCATAATTAAATAAGCTTTTATTTTTATCTATTTTGACAATTTTTAAATTGTTCTTTTTCATTCTTTACCCATTACATCTGGTGTTTGCCAGTTAAGATTTTGACCACTATCAATAGCCAAAACTTGACCAGTAATAGATATATTTTTAATAAAAAAGTCAACAGCATTACATATTTGCTCCACATCAACTTGTCTTTTCAAGGGTGTAGCTAAATATTGCTTTTTGAAATGTTTTTCAGATTGTCTTTGATTTTTTATAGTGGGTCCAGGTGCAATTGCGTTTACTCTTATATTTGGAGCCAAACTCATAGCGCTAGTTTTTGTTAAAGTATACAAACCAGTTTTACTAAGAGTGTAGGAAAAAAAGTAAGGGGTTAATTTGAAAACTCTTTGATCAATAATATTTATAATATTATTATTTTTACCTTTAACATTTTTAGCAAATTCTTTCGTTAATAGTGCGGGTGCTCTTAAATTGGTTCTTAAATGCTTACTCCAACTATCCAATGAAAAATTTTCTAATTTATCATTTTCAAATAAAGAGGCGTTATTAACAAGGCAATCAAAAAACTTTAATTTAGATTTTGCAAATTTAATTATTTTTTTTATATCAGTTTCTTTACTTAAATTGCCTTTGACTAAGTATACTTTTGTACCTTTGCTAGATAATTCTTTTTTTAATTTTTCTGCTTTTAATTTTGACTTGTTATAATGGATTAGGATTTCTTTGTTTGGTCCAGATAATTTTCTGGCAATTGCTGCCCCCATTCGAGTGGCTCCACCAGTAATAATTATTTTCCGTGCTTCCATTTCTTATCTCTTTTTTTTGTAACTTTAGTTCCTGGCATACCCATAGTTGATCTACCTTTTGGATAAAGCTTATTTTTTACGTCATACTGCCTTATTTTTGGATTTAATGTAATTTCTAATTCAGTGCTTTCTAATTTTCTTATCTCATCTCGTATTTTAGCAGCTTCTTCAAACTCTAAATTAGATGCTGACTCTTTCATTTTTTTATCTAGAGCTTTAAGGTGTTTTTTAAGATTTCCTCCGACATTAGACCCTTCGCTTACTTTAACGTAGTCTTTTTCATAAACACTTTCTAGAATATCACTGATTTCTTTTTTTACCGATTTTGCATTTATCTTGTGTTTCTTATTGTAAGCTAACTGAATTTTTCTTCTTCGATCAGTTTCTGCAATTGCTTTTTTTATACTTTTCGTCTCCTTGTCTGCATATAAAACTACTTTACCATCAACATTTCTAGCTGCTCTTCCTATAGTTTGAATTAAAGATGTTTCAGATCTTAAAAATCCCTCTTTATCAGCATCTAAAATTCCAACTAAAGCACATTCAGGAATATCTAATCCCTCCCTTAATAAGTTAATTCCAACTAAAACATCAAATACACCCATTCTTAGATCTCTCATGATTTCAATTCTTTCTAATGTATCAATATCTGAGTGGAGGTACCTTACCTTTATACCGTTCTCATGAAGATATTCGGTTAAATCTTCAGCCATTTTTTTAGTGAGTGTTGTTACTAATACTCTATGATTATTTTCTATAACTCTTTTACATTCATGCATTAAATCATCCACTTGATTTTTTGCAGGTCTTATTTCTACAGGAGGATCAATTAATCCTGTTGGTCTAATTACCTGATCTATAAACTGACCTTTTGTTTGTTCTAGTTCCCATGGCCCAGGAGTTGCGGAAACAAATACAGTTTGAGTTCTCATTAAATCCCATTCTTCAAATTTTAATGGTCTATTATCCATACACGAAGGAAGTCTGAATCCGTATTCTGCTAAAGTACTTTTTCTTGATCTATCACCTTTATACATTCCATTAAGCTGAGGCACTGTAACGTGACACTCATCTACAAATATTAAAGTGTTATCTGGAAAGTATTCAAAAAGAGTGGGAGGAGGCTCTCCTGGTTTTCTTCCTGACAAAAACCTTGAATAGTTTTCAATACCAGCACAAGAACCTGTGGCTTCAATCATTTCAAGATCAAATTTAGTTCTTTCTTCTAATCTTTGTGCTTCTAATAATTTATTTTCAGCACGGTGTTTTTTTAAAGTTACTTCTAATTCTTTTTTTATATTAATTACTGCTTGTTCAATTGTAGGTTTTGGGGTGATGTAGTGACTGTTTGCATAAACTTTTACTAAACTTAATTCTCTTACTTTATCACCAGTCAACGGATCAAACTCCTCTATCTGTTCAAGCTTATCTCCAAATAAACATAATCTCCAAGCTCTATCTTCTAAGTGCGATGGAAAAATTTCTAAGTATTCTCCTCTTGCTCTAAATGTTCCTCTATAAAAATTTTGATCATTTCTTTTATATTGTAGAGCAACTAGAGATTTGATTATTTCTTCTCTGTTGTAGTCATAATTTTTTTGAAGAGTTAGCGTCATTTTACTGTACGCTTCAACTGAACCTAATCCATAGATACACGAAACACTTGCTACAATTAAAACATCATCTCTTTCTAAAAGAGATCTAGTTGCTGAGTGCCTCATTCTATCAATTTGTTCATTTATTGAGGCTTCTTTCTCTATATATGTGTCTGATCTCGGCACATAAGCCTCTGGAGTGTAATAGTCATAGTATGAAACGAAATATTCAACAGCATTGTCTGGAAAAAAGGTTTTCATTTCCCCATAAAGTTGAGCAGCAAGAGTTTTGTTTGGAGCTAAAATCAAGGCAGGTCTATTAGTAGCTTCAATTACTTTAGCCATTGTAAAAGTTTTTCCAGATCCCGTTACACCAAGCAAAACTTGATTAAATTGATCTTTGTTAGCACCATTTACTAATTTTTTAATCGCTTCAGGCTGATCACCAGCAGGTTTAAAATCAGATTTAATTTTGAATTTTTTTCCACCCTCTAGTTTTCCACCTATTTTAGGATTTTTACTCTGAATATCTGTAATTAAATCTTGATAAGTATTTTCCATATATTAAACAACGTAGTAGAATTTATTTATATTTCAATGAGCATAATATCAGACAGTTTAAAGAAGATTAAACCATCGCCTACTATTGCTGTTACTCAAAAAGCAAGAGAATTAAAAGCTGCTGGAAAAGATGTTATTGGATTAGGTGCAGGGGAACCAGATTTTGATACTCCAGATAACATTAAGCAAGCAGCTATAAAAGCTATTAACGATGGTGATACAAAATACACGGCAGTAGATGGTACTCCAGTATTGAAAAAAGCAATCGTAGAAAAATTTAAAAAAGAAAATAATTTAGATTATACAATTGATCAAATTACAGTTGGAGCTGGTGGCAAGCATGTAATTTATAATGCAATGATGGCTACATTAAACGAAGGAGATGAAGTTATAGTGCCTGCTCCTTATTGGGTCTCTTATCCCGATATGGTTTTATTAGCAGGAGGAAAACCAGTAATAATGGAATGCAATGAGGAACAAGGCTTTAAAATAAATCCAAATGATCTTGAGAGATATATAACACCAAAAACAAAATGGATTATTCTTAATTCGCCTTCAAATCCAACCGGAGCATGTTATTCAGAGCAAGATATAAAAGCAATTGCAGATATTTTAGAAAAACATAATCACGTATATATTTTAAGTGATGATATTTATGAACATGTGACTTATGAGGGTTTTAAATTTTTTACTATTGCTCAAATTGAAAGTTTAAAAGATAGAGTGCTTACAATGAATGGTGTAAGTAAAGCTTACTCAATGACAGGCTGGAGAATAGGGTATGCAGCTGGTCCAAAAGATATTGTTAAAGCTATTGCTAAAATTCAATCACAATCGACAACTAATCCCTCCTCTATTAGTCAAGCTGCTGCAGTTGAGGCACTAAGTGGGACACAAGACTTTATTAAGGAAAGAGCAAACTCTTTTCAGGAGAGAAGAGATTTTGTGGTTAATGCTTTAAATGCAATAGATGGAATTGAATGCCTAAATCCAGATGGAGCGTTTTATGTTTTCCCAAGTTGCAAAGGTTTAATGGGTAAAAAAGATCCAAATGGAAATGAAATTAAATCTGATACTGATTTTGTTCAATCATTATTAGAAAATAGTGGGATTGCTGTAGTCCAAGGCTCTGCATTTGGTTTGGAAGGTTTTTTTAGAATTTCATATGCAACTTCTATGGAAAATTTAAAAAAAGCAATGGATAAAATATCTATTTTTTGTAAATCCTTAAATTAATGAAAACAGCCCTAGTGTTTGGTGCATCAGGTTTAGTTGGTGGGCATCTCGTTAATCAACTTATCCTCAATTCAAATTATTCAAAAATAAAGATTTTTGTTCGTTCAAAAATAGAACTTATTAATCCAAAAATCGAAATTATTGAAACTGATTTTAATGATTTAGAAAAGTATAGAAATGATATTACAGGTGATGACTGTTTTTTTTGTATTGGAACAACAAAGAAAAATTCACCAGATAAAAATGAGTATAAAAGAGTAGAACTTGAGCTTCCTAAACAAGTTGCTCAAATAGCAAAATCAAATTTAGTTAACTCATTCGTTTTTGTTTCATCAGGTTATGCAGATCCAAAAAGTTCAGGAGATTACTTAAAATTTAAAGGATTAGTTGAAGAAGACTTAATAAGACTTAACTTTCCAAAACTTGGAATTATGAGACCTTCTTTTTTATTAGGCGCTAGACAAGAGAAGAGAGTAGGCGAGAAAATAGGAATTTTTATATTTAAACTATTGTCTCCTCTGTTTTTAGGACCTCTAAAAAAAATGAAACCTATTCATTCAGCAACTGTTGCAAAAGCAATGATTGCAATTACTCAAAATAATCATTCAAAAATAATTTTTGAGTCTAATGAGATATCAGAAATAATTAACTATTAATTAAACTAATCCAAGTCTTATTACTGAGTTTCCAGCATCTTTAATACTATCTCTTGCAGGTTTAAATTTGATACCCAATAAATCTTCAGCATAAGAAGTGTCTGTTTGCATCAAAATTCCAAGTTCTGATATCATTATTTTTGCAGATGAGTCCATGTAGCTAATCAACTTTAACATAAAGTTTGGCATTTCTTTTTTTGGTAATTTTTTTGCATATTGTGGAAACTCTTCTTGCATAATTTTTGAAATTTCGAGAATTTTTTTAACTTCTGAGCCAATTAATAAACGTCTTCCATTTACTTTAGAGTTTTTCAATGAAAGCACGTGTGCTTTAGCTACATCTTTTACATCAGAAATCAAAATTCCAAAATTTGGAGCCATTGGATATTTTCCTTTAAGTAATAATTGAACATATTTTGTCGATGTATTTTCTTTATCATCTAATGCATCACCATTAACACCACCTGGATTAATTACAGTTAATTTATCTTTCACACCTTTACTTTTCATTAATTCCCACGCAGCTTTTTCGGCTTTGGTTTTTGATATAATATAATCATTAGATCCACTCCATTCAGCATCAGACCAATCGTTTTCCCCAACATCATAAGGATTGGTTCTATTAGGTCTTTTGTACATTGCTGCAATTGACGACGTTAGAACTATTTTTTCAACGTTAGCCTCTAAACCTGCATTTAAAACTCTTAAAGTTCCACCTTCAGCTGCTGGAACTAAGGCTTCTCTATTTCTTGAACTTTTCATAGGATAGGGAGAGGCAGTATGAATAATATATTTACAATCTTTAGCAGCCTCTTTCCATCCTTCATCTTCTAAAAGATCTAATTCAACAAATGATAATTTATCTATTGAAACGTGTTCGCTTAAAGTTTTTTTTGTTTTTTCGAGTAAGCTTTGGTTTCTAACAGTACCCAAAACTTCGTACCCTGAATTTAATAATTCAATCGCTATATGTTTTGCTATCCATCCACTTATTCCAGTTAATAATACCTTGTCTGTCATTATATTTACCTTTCTATTATTTATTTGTTAATCTCGAATTAGTGAGATAGGAATTTTTCGGCTTCTAATGCTGCCATACAACCCATTCCTGCAGCTGTAACAGCTTGTCTAAATGTTTTGTCTTTTACATCTCCCGCAGCATAAACTCCAGGAATATTTGTTTCAGTAGAATCTGGTTTAGTAATTAAATACCCCTCATTATCCATCTTAAGTTGATCTTTAAATAGTGAAGTTGCTGGATCATGTCCAATAGCGATAAATAATCCATCTAGTTTTAATTCTTCAGTTTTATCTGTTTTTAAATTTTTAATTTTAATACCTTTAACATTTTTAGGTTCTTGATCTCCCAGTACATCTTCAACAACAGAGTCCCAAATAATTTCTATTTTTTTATTTTCCATTAATTTTTTTTGAAGCATTTTTTCAGCTCTCAAACTATCTCTTCTATGAATTAATTTAACTTTGGATGCAAACTTTGTAAGAAACATGGCTTCTTCAACAGCTGCATTGCCTCCTCCAACAACAGCAACCTCTTTATCTTTAAAGAAAAAACCATCACAAGTAGCGCACGCAGAAACACCAAATCCTCTAAATTCTTGTTCAGATTTAAGATTTAACCATCTGGCCTGAGCCCCTGTAGAAATAATTATGCTATCAGCAGTATATTTTTGCCCACTATCGCCTATAGCTTCAAACGGAGTAGATTTTAAATTTACCGAACCAATATGATCTTCAATCATTTCAGTTCCAACTGCTTTTGCTTGTTCTTTCATCTGATCCATCAACCACGGACCTTGAATAACTTCTGCAAATCCTGGAAAATTTTCAACATCAGTAGTTGTTGTTAATTGACCACCAGGTTCAGAACCATAAACTAAAATTGGATTTAACATCGCTCGAGCCGCATAAACTGCCGCTGTGTATCCGGCAGGACCAGATCCAATTATTAACACTTTTGTGTGTTTAGTTGGATTTTGACTCATATGAAAGCTATATAGTGATTAATGTCTAAATTAAAAGGTTTATTATTAACTCAAGGAATGCATGGCATGATAAGCCAGGTAGAAGGTTTAGCAAAAGCACTTGATATTGATTTTACACACCACAAGGTTGAACTAAAAAGTATTTGGAAACTTGTTCCACCTAAATTTACTCCAATTTCTCAAAACGTTTATAAAAAATTAAACGATTCTGATTTTGATGTAATTATTTCATGTGGAAGAAAAAGTGTGATTCCCTCAATCCACTTAAAAAGTATTTCAAAAAAAAAAGTTTTAAATATTCATATTCAAGATCCAAAGGTGGATTTTAATCATTTTGATTTTATTGTTGCTCCCGAACATGATGGGATAAGTGGTACAAATGTAATTAAAACAAAAGGCGCAATTCACTATTTAACGGAAAATGAAATTGAAGAAAATAGAAGTTATTTAAATTCATATATCAAACAGGATAATAGAAAAGTTTGGTGTTTGATAATGGGTGGTCCTACAAAATATTATGACTACTCAACAAAAAATATGAAGCATATCTTTTCAATTTTCTACAAATTATTGAAAAAACATGATTTTCAACTTGTGGTGATACCTTCAATGAGAACACCGTTAAATACTATACATTATGCAAAAGAGTTTTTTGGAGAAAATCACACTGTGATTATGAATGTTGATAAAAAAGCTTATCTCTCAGCTTTAGCTATTTCGGAAAATATAGTTGTTACTTGTGACTCTAGCTCAATGATATCGGAAGCTGCTTTGACTGGAAAACCAATTTATGTTGCTAATATTTTACCAAAAAGAAAAGACGTCAGATTTCAAAATTTTAGAAATTTATTTAGAGAATTAAATATTACTAGAAACTTAGGTGAAGAAATTGAAAATTGGAACTATCAAAAATTAGATGAAACGAATAGAGTAGCAAAAATTATTAAAGAAAAAATTCAATCATAATGTCATTTTTAAATTCAATTAAAAATAATTCAAAACAACATAACTTCCCATTTGATCACTGGGAGTATAGTGATGCTTTGTCCGAAGATGCAATTGATGAAATAGTTAAAGCTGATATTCCAGATGTCAGCAAACATAATCTTAATTATGATGGAACAAGAGCAATAGATGGTGGGGCTGCAGAATTTAGAAAAGGTATAGCTTCAGGCGGACAGGCAGTAAAGTTTAGATGTTTTATTAATAAAGAAAACTCATCTCAATTTCCAAATTTAGTAAAATTTATAAATGAACTTCAGTCTAAAGAGACATATGAAACAATTTCTAAAATGATAAATAAAGATTTATCAAATTCCTATGTTAGAGTTGAGGTTATATGTGATCGAGAGGGTTTTTGGTTAAAACCACATTGCGATATAAAAGAAAAACTTATGTCAGGTTTAATATTTGTTAATAAAACAAATGAATCTGAAGATTTAGGAACTGATTTTTACAATGAAAAATTAGAAAAGGTTAAAACACTTCCTTACAAACATAATTATGGCTATCTTTTCACCAGCGGACCAAACACATGGCATGGTATGGAGAAGAAAAAGATCGTTAAAGAAAGACGATGTATTCAAGTAAATTATGTTACCTTTGAAACTGATTGGAAAGTTAATTCTTAAACGTCCTGAAGAGAAGTGACTTCTAATTTTTTTGTTTTTAGCGATCTAATTGCCTCTAAACATGCTTGAGCAGTAGACATATTAGTACAATAAGGAACTTTATTTTTAAGCGTTGCTCTTCTTAAAGCTATTGCATCACTTAATCTATGTTCACTATTTCCACCTCCAGTATTTATCACTAATGCAATTTTTTTAGAGTCTAAAACATCTACTATATGAGGCGATCCAGTGCTTACTTTATTTATAATTTTACATTTCATGCCATGCTTTCGAATATATTCTGCGGTTCCTCTAGTTGCACATAACGTAAACTTAAGTTTAAGAAGTTCTTTAGCTAAATCTATTCCTTCATCTTTGTGACTATTTTTGAGAGATATAAAAGCTAATCCTTGTTTTGGTAATGAGTTAGCTGCTGCGATCTGACTTTTGGCAAAAGCCATTCCAAAATTTTTATCAAATCCCATAACTTCCCCTGTCGACTTCATTTCAGGTCCTAACAATAAGTCACTGTTTGGAAATTTATTAAATGGAAATACAGCTTCTTTAACTGCGTACATACCTTTAGATTTATCTTTCAAATTAAACTTAGATAACTTTTCACCAGCCATTACTCTTGATGCAATTTTAGCTAGGGGCAATCCTTTTGCTTTTGACACGAAAGGTACTGTTCGACTAGCTCTTGGATTAACTTCAATCACATAAATTTCATCTTTTTTAATTGCAAATTGTATATTCATGAAACCTTTTACATTTAAAGCTATTGCTAGTTTTTTTGTTTGATTTTCAATTTCTTTAAGAAGATATGGTTTAATTGATACAGGTGGTAAACTACAAGCTGAGTCTCCTGAATGAATTCCAGCTTCTTCGATATGCTGCATGATACCTGCAACATGAACCTGTTTTCCATCTGATATGGCATCTACATCTACTTCCATTGCATGATCGATAAATTTATCAATCAAAATTGGATTTTCTTCTGCAGCTTTAAACGCTTCTTCAACAAATTTTTTAAGCTGATTTTTTTCATGAACAATTTCCATTGCTCTTCCACCCAAAACATACGAAGGTCTTACCATTAATGGTAATCCTATTTTGTCTGCAATTTTTATCGCCTGATTAAATGTCTTTGCAATCCCACTCTCTGCTTGTTTTAGTTTTAATTCATTTAATAAATTTCTAAATCTATCTCTATCCTCTGCTAAATCTATAGAAGTATATTGAGTTCCTAAAATTGGAAGCTTGTTATTGTGCAAAAATTTAGCAAGTTTAATTGGAGTTTGGCCTCCAAACTGAGCTATTACTCCTATCAGATTTCCTTTTTCTTGTTCTTTTTTAATTATATTAAAAACATATTCTTCTTTTAAAGGTTCAAAGTATAATCGATCGCTCGTATCATAGTCTGTTGATACTGTTTCAGGGTTACAATTAACCATGATGGTCTCAAAACCTGCATCTTTTAAAGAAAAACTTGCCTGACAACAGCAATAATCAAACTCAATTCCTTGACCAATTCTATTTGGTCCTCCTCCAAGAATAATTATTTTTTTCTTATTAGATGGATCTGCTTCACATTCTGAGTTAATTGAAAAGTTTCTTTGATATGTTGAATACATATAAGGGGTAAACGATTTGAATTCAGCCGCACAAGTATCCACTTTTTTATAAACTGGAAGTATTTTAAGCGCTGATCTTTTTCTTCTAACAATTTCCTCAGACGTTTTAGTTAATTCCGAAAGTTTTTTATCTGAAAATCCTATTGATTTTATTCTATTAAATTCTGCAAAATCCCTAGGAAGTCCTTTAGTTTTTATTTGTGTTTCACAATCGACCATCTCTTTGATTTGTTCTAAAAACCAAGGATCAATTTTGGATAAATTATATATTTTCTTTAAGTTTATTTTTTTTCTAATTGCTTCAGCGACAAGCAATATCTTATTCGGAATAGTTTCTTTAAGTTTTTTTTCAATTTGTTTTTTATTTAAATCAAAAATTCTGTCTAAACCTGAAAAACCTGTCTCTAGAGACACTAGAGCTTTTTGTAAAGATTCTTTAAAGTTTCTTCCTATTGCCATTGCTTCACCCACTGATTTCATAGATGTTCCTAAAGTTGCGGGAGAGGTTGAGAATTTTTCAAAAGTAAATCTTGGAATTTTAGTTACAACATAATCTATACTTGGTTCAAATGATGCAGGAGTAACTTTGGTTATTTCATTTTTTAATTCATCCAGAGTATAACCAACCGCTAATTTTGCAGCTACTTTCGCAATTGGAAATCCAGTTGCTTTTGATGCAAGTGCTGATGATCTTGATACACGTGGATTCATTTCAATAACAACCATTCGACCATTTTTAGGATTGATAGCAAATTGAACATTTGATCCTCCAGTTTCAACTCCAATTTTTCTCAAACATGCAATAGATGCATTTCTCATTACTTGGTATTCTTTATCTGTAAGTGTAAGAGCTGGTGCAATTGTCACTGAGTCACCCGTATGAATTCCCATTGGATCAATATTTTCAATTGAGCAAATGATGATACAGTTATCTTTCTTATCTCTTACAACCTCCATCTCAAATTCTTTCCAGCCCTCTAAACATTCCTCTACAAGAACTTGGCTTACTGGAGATTCATGCAATCCATTTTTAACAATCTTAAAATAATCTTTTCTAGTTTTGGCTATTCCTCCACCAAGTCCACCAAGTGTAAAAGCAGGTCTTATAATTGCAGGTAAACCAATTTTTTTTAGTACTTTTGATGCTTGATTATTATTATTTACGATTTCTGATTTTGGTAAATCTAAACCAATATCTATCATATTTTTTCTAAATTTCTTTCTATCCTCAGCATTAGAAATTGCTTTAGAATTTGCTCCTATCAACTCAATTTTGTATTTTTTTAGAATTCCTTTTTTCTCTGCTTCCATTGCAAGGTTAAGCGCAGTTTGCCCTCCCATTGTTGGAAGAATTGCATCGGGTTTTTCTTTCTTTAGAATTTTTTCTAATACATCTAATGTAATTGGTTCAATATAAGTTTTATCTGCAACATCTGGATCAGTCATAATTGTTGCGGGATTTGAATTTATTAAGACTACTTTATAACCCTCATCTTTAAGAGCTTTACATGCTTGTGTCCCTGAATAATCAAATTCACATGCTTGTCCTATAATTATTGGACCAGCTCCCACAACTAGTATTTTTTTAATATCTTTTCTTTTTGGCATTATTTTTCATGTTGTTAATAAATTCTTGAAACAAATAAACACTATCTTGAGGCCCTGGATTAGATTCTGGATGATATTGTACAGAAAAGACTGGTTTATTTTTTAGTTTGATACCCTCAATACTATTATCAAATAAAGATTTATGTGTGACTTCAATATTTTTTGGTAATGTTTCTTTAACTACTTCAAATCCGTGGTTTTGACTCGTTATTTCAACATTATCATGAATTAAATTTTTAACAGGGTGATTTGCCCCTCTATGACCAAGTTTCATTTTCTTTGTTTTACCACCTAATGCTAATGCTAAAATTTGATGACCTAGACAAATACCAAATATAGGTAAATTTTTTTTAATTAGATCTTTAATAATTTCTATAGCATATTTCCCTGTTGCAGCTGGATCACCAGGACCATTTGATAAAAATATTCCATTTGGTTTTAAAGCTAAAATTTTTTGAGCACTAGTTTTACAGGAGACAACTGTAACTTTACAGTTGTAGTCAGAGAAATATCTTAAGATGTTTTTTTTAATTCCATAATCAATTGCAACAACATGAAATGAGTTCTTTTTATTTTTTTTATATCCAAATTCTTTTTTCCACGTTTTAAGACCTTTCCAAATATAATTTTTCTGGGTTGAAACAACTTCTGCAAGATCAAGATTTTTTAGCCCACTCCATTTTATTGTAGAGTTGGTCAATTTATTAATATTAAATTTACCTTTTGTTGAATAACTAATCGTACCTTTTGGAGCACCTTTATCCCTTATAAAGTTTGTTAGGCTTCTGGTGTCTAAGCCAGTAATTCCAACAATTTTATTTTTCTTTAGCCAAGTATCTAAATGTAGGAATGATCTGTAATTTGAGGGTGAAGTTATTTCAGAATTAATTATCACTCCTTTTGCCCATATTTTATCAGACTCATGATCTTCTTTATTGGTTCCAACATTTCCAATATGGGGAAAGGTAAAGTTAATAATTTGACCTGCATATGACGGATCAGACATGATTTCTTGATAGCCTGTTAATGATGTATTAAAGCAAACTTCGCCTGTGGCTTCTCCCTGGTAACCAATTCCAATTCCTTTAAATACCTTATTATTTTCGAGAACTAAAACGCCTGTATTGATTTGAGATTTTATTTTTGAGTTAGTTTTTTTTGATTTTTTGTTCAATTACAACTCATGAGTTAAAGGTTAATACAATAATTGCTTTATTATCGCAACAGAGATGTAATATAAAACTGTAAAAAAACAATTTTTCTTTTGAACAATTTTTTCTTTAAAGTAGATTAAAAAATTATGTCATTAAAACAGACCATCGAAAACGAATATAAAAATGCTCTAAAATCTAAAGATAAAAATAAAATATCAACCTATAGGTTAATATTATCTTCGATTAAGGATTTGGATATTGTTAACAGATCAGGCCCCAACAAAAAGGAAACCGATGATGAGGATATCATGAAGCTTCTAAAAAAAATGGTTAAACAGCGCGCCGAATCGATCGATATTTATAAAAAAAATAACAGAACTGATCTTTTAGAGGTAGAGCAAAATGAATATGATATTTTAACAAGCTTCTTACCAAAGCAGCTTAGCGAAGAGGAAACTAAGAAAATTTGTGCGGATATTATTTCGAAAATTGGAGCAAATTCATTAAAAGATATGGGAAAAGTTATGGGCGAACTTAAAAAAACTCATGCAGACGAAATTGATTTTTCAAAAGCAGGATCAATGATCAAAGAATTGTTAAACAAATAATGAAATACCCAAAAGAGTATCTTGATGAAATTAAAAATAGGTTGAAAGTTTCAACGGTAGTATCAAAAACTGTTTCTTTAAAAAAAAGAGGCAAAGAGTTTGTAGGTCTGTCGCCTTTCAAAAATGAAAAAACACCCTCATTCACTGTGAATGATGAAAAAGAATTTTATCATTGTTTTGCAACCTCAGAACATGGGAATATTTTTGATTTTGTGATGAAAACTCAAAATTTAAAATTTGGTGAAGCAGTTAAGTATTTAGCTCAATTAGCAAGTATGCAGCCCTATATGTTTTCAAAACAAGATGAAGAAAGAGAGAAAAAATGGAATGAGTATAAATCTATTTTTAGCTTTTATGTAAATTTTTATCACAATGAACTTTTAAAAAATGAAGATTATTCTATTGCTAGGGATTATTTAAAAAAAAGATCATTAGGCAAAGATGAAGTTAAAAAGTTTAAGATAGGATACATAGAAAAAAATCCAATTTTTTTTGAAAAATTAAGAAAAGATTATAGCGAACAAACTTTAGTAGAAACTGGTTTATTCTATTTAGACGAAAAAAAAAAAATTTATGTTGAAAGATTTAGAGGTCGATTAATATTTCCAATCAATAATATTTCAGGTCATCCAATTGCTCTAGGTGGAAGAATAATTGAAAATTTAGACTATTTAGCAAAATATATAAATTCACCTGAGACAAATTTTTTTAAAAAAGGATCAAATTTATATAATTTAGATTTAGCAAGAAAACTTTCTAATAAAATTGATCACATTTATCTAGTTGAAGGATACATGGATGTTGTGGGTCTTAGTAAAAATGGAATTGATAATGTAGTAGCAAATCTTGGTACATCTTTAACCGACAAACAAATTTTAACTTTAAACCAATTCTTTGATGATATCATAATTTGTTTTGATGGCGATGAAAGTGGATATAAAGCTGCTGTTAGAGCTGCTGAAAATTCAATAAAGGAACTGAAACCTGAAAAAGAAATTTCATTTTTATTTCTGCCAGATAAAGAAGATCCAGATAGCTATATAAATAAAAACGGTAAGGCTAATTTTGTTGATTTTACAAAGCAGAGCAAATTATCCATTCATCAATTTATTTTTAGTCATTACAAAAAACAAACTAAAAATAATCCGTCATCGATGGCTATTTTTGAGAAAAAACTTAGAGGAATTGCAAATACAATAAAAGATGATTTTATAAAAAAGTATGTTTTAGAATACTTTTTACAAAAAATTGCTGAGTTAACACCACATTCAAACCAAAACAATAAAAGATTTAATTTAAAAAAAACAAAATCTTTAGAAACTACAAAAAAATATTTTCAAGAAAGTCAGTCTTTGACTGGAGTTGAATTAAAAGAGTTTTCTCTATTATATTTGGTCATAAATAAATTAAATTTGTTGCAAGCAAATACGCATTTGATTGAAAATATTAAATTGTTTACTGAGTTTAATAAAAAAATATTTGAAAAGATTGTTGAAAAATTAAAATCTGGTTCACAAATTGCAATTCAAGATCTTAACTTGGATGCTCAATTATTAGAAAAAATAAACAAATTTGCTCCAATCAAACATATCCTAAAAAATCAATCTGATGATGATCAAAAAATAATAGAATTATTAGAGGACATCTCTAGGGATTTGATGAATTATGATCTTGAGTTCAGAATTCAGGAATTAGAATCGAAGTTTTCTGTGGATATGAGCGAGTCCACATTTAATGAGTTAAAAGAGCTCAAAAAAAAGCAGAATCTCAATTAAACTGACCAAATTATTAATAGATTTTTATATAATTGACATTATATAGGACCTCTAAACTCAAATTATCATGGAAAGAATTATTACAAAATCATTTGCTAGACTTATGGGTCGAGGAACCCATAGAGGTTTTATTACCTATGAAGAGTTAAGTAAATCTCTTGGTAAAAGAAATTTATCTGATGAAAATTTATCTCAAGCTTTTATTCATATTTTAGATGAAAATATTACATTAGTTGAAAAAAAATCTGATTTTAAAGTTCTAAGAAAAAAAGAAAATTTAAATAAAGAAGAAGGTAAGACAATTGAAAAAAGTGACGACCCTATAAGAATGTATTTACGTGAAATGGGTGGGGTTGAGCTTTTGTCCAGAGAAGGTGAAATTGCAATCGCTAAAAGAATAGAAGCAGGTAAAGATGTAATGTTAATTGCACTTTCTCAGAGTCCAATTACTGCTCAGCAATTTTTCGAATGGAATGAACAACTGCAAAAAGATGAAATTTTAGTTAGAGAAATTATAGATATTGATACAAATTATATGGAAGATGAGTCAACTGGACCAAGTGCAAAACAAAAAAATGCTGGTGAAACAGACAAAGAAGATGGTTCATCAGATGATGATGACGATTTCAATCCAACACTTGCTGCAATGGAAACTGAAATTAAACCAAAAGTTTTAAAAACGGTTAATACATTAACAAAAGAATATACTAAGTTAATAAAGTATCAAAAAGAAAAATTGGATTGTGTTTTAAAGTCCCAAAATTTTTCACCAGCAAAAGAAAAGGGGTATGAAAAAATTGTTAATGATATACTAGAAAATATTAAATCTCTTCAACTATCCCCATCTGTTTTAGAAGAACTTGTGCAAAAACATTATGTAGAAAATAAAAAAATTGTTTCTTTAGAGGGCAATCTTCTAAGACTAGC
>CACGLD010000001.1 GCA_902573755.1 uncultured Pelagibacteraceae bacterium | reverse complement strand
TTTTATTAATTTAAAATTTTTATCTAATTTATATAAAGAACCTTTTTCAATTTTTCTCTCTAAGTTGTCCATTGTGCCAAACCAAAGATTTCCAGCAGGATCTGTTTTTCCATCATTAATTCTATTTAGTTTCAAGTTTGGTTCTATCTTAATTGATTTTAAAATTTTTTTTGATTTTAGATTTTGAATTCTTAACTCACCCTGAAGGCCTAAAATAAAAATATGATCTTTGATATGAGCGATAAAACCAATTTCTTTATTTACTTTAAAAATTTTCTTTTTTTTATTTTTAATATTGAAAGAACAAATTTTCTTTTTTTTAATATCTACAAAATAAATTGAATTATGTTCACCAACCCATAATGTTCCTTCACCTAAGGTACATCTTATTTTCCAAAGAGGTTTTGGTTCTGAGGTTTTTATTTTATTCATTTACTTCAAACTCCTCTATAAAGTCTTGATCAGGGTTAATACCAATACCTATATTATCTGTTACTGATGCAAAACCGTTATTGTTTTTAACTTGATCTAAAATTGAAAATTCTTCCTTTGGCAAATCTGTAATAAAAATATTTTTCTCTGTTGTATCAAACTCAAGCATAGATTTAGATGGAAATAATCCACCTGGCATATCTGGTTGTGCTGTCAACAAATGAAGATTAACTGCGATACTAACTGCAGAGCCCCATACATGATTAATTACTGGTATAAAATTTGCTTGCGCTAATGCTGCAACTTTTAAATACTCCGTAATTCCGCCAAGTCCACAAACCTCTGGTTGAGCTATATCAATACATTTATTTGATATTAATTTATTCCAACCATATTTGGTAAATTCAGCTTCTCCTCCTGCAATGCTAGTAGAGATTTTTTGTTTTAATTCTCTGTAACCTTCATAATCTTCAGGGGCCACAGGTTCTTCAAACCAATAAATATCAAGTTCATCTAAACCTTTTCCGACATAAAGAGCGTCTTTTAAATTATATGCATGATTTGCATCAACCATTAATTTAAAATCTTTTCCAACAGTGTCTCTTACAGCCTGAACCAACTTTAAATCTTCGTTTGGACCTAATCCAACTTTCATTTTCATAGCTTTAAAATTTTTTGATTTTATTTGCTTAGACTCTTCTTTGAATAAGGTGATTAATTCATCAACTGATTTTTTTTGTAACATCATTCCATATCCATACACTGGAACTTCATTATTACATTTACCACCAACAAGTTGGTAAAGAGGAGCATTTGTTTTCTTTCCAAGAATATCCCATAAAGCAATATCCACTCCTGATAATGCTTGAATTGGCATTCCCTTTTGACCACTATCTCTTAAAAGATTGTATACTTTTTGCCAAATGTGTTCTTTGTTTAAAGGATCTTCACCAATTACTAAAGGCTGTATAACCTTTTCAACAATAAATTTGTTTGCTAAAGCTATATTTCCAGGACCAAAACATTCACCCCAACCTGTTATTCCTTCGTCTGTTTGAACTTCTACAAGATGGGCTGTACGATGTTTATAATACTGTTGTGAGTAACCAAGTTCTTTTTCTAACTCATATCTAAGTACATGACTTTTAATAGAAGTTATTTTCACAATTAATTATAAAGCAACTACCTTCGAGTTTTGCTCTCCTAAGTTTTCTATTGATAATTTCATTGTATCACCAGCTTTTAAGAATTGTTGAGGCTTCATACCCATTCCAACTCCTGGAGGTGTTCCAGTTGTAATTATATCGCCAGCTTGAAGAGACATGAATTTACTTAAATAAGATACAATTATATCAACATTGAATATCATTGTGCTTGTGTTACCTGTTTGCATTCTTGTACCATTAACATCTAAACTCATTTTTAAATTGTTAACATCTGCAATTTCATCTTTTGTAACCAAGTAAGGCCCAATTGGTCCATAAGTATCATGAGATTTTCCTTTAACCCATTGACCCATTTTTTCAATTTGCCATTCTCTTTCACTGATATCATTTACTAAACAATAACCCAAAATATGATCTTGAGCTTGGCTTTCTGAGATATGTTTTGTTTCTTTTCCAATAACAATTCCTAATTCAACTTCCCAATCAAGTTTTTTTGATCCTGAAACTATTTCGATATCATCGTTTGGTCCATTAATTGAACTTGTAGCTTTCATAAAAGTAATTGGTTCAGATGGAACCTCTGCACCTGTTTCAGCTGCGTGATCAGAATAATTTAATCCAATTGCAACAAATTTACCTGGCGTAGTAATACAAGATCCTATTCGATCACTTGCAGATAATTCTGGTAAAGAAGATAAATCAGCACTTTGTAATTTGGAAATAGTCTCAAAATTTAAATGATCAGGATTTAAATCTTTAACATGAGAACTAATATCTCTGATTTTACCATCTTTGTCTAAAACAGCTGGTTTTTCGTTTCCTTTATTTCCTACTCTTAATAATTTCATATTTATCCTTTTGTTATTTAATTATATTGAAATTCCACCATCAACATGAATTGTACTTCCTGTTGTAAATGTTGCATCATCGCTAGCTAAATAAACAGCCACAGCTGCTATTTCCTCTGCGGTACCTAATCTTCCCATAGGTTGTCTTGCTATAAAATCTTTTTTTGCTTGAACAGGATCTGGACTTTGATTGACTCTATCTTGCCAAGAAGGTGAATAAACTGTACCTGGCGCAATTGAATTACATCTAATATTTTGTTTAACGAAATCTGCTGCAATCGCCTTTGTTAAGCCAATCACTGCGCCCTTAGTTGTTCCGTAAACAAATCTATTTGGAAAACCTTTAAAGCTAGATGCGCATGAAGATATATTAATAATACTTCCACCATTTTGTTTAATCATTAAAGGTAAAATAGCTTTACACATAAAATACATCGACTTGACGTTTACATTAGAAGAAAAATCCCAATCTTTTTCATCACATTCTAATATTGTTCCATGATGAACAAATCCGACAGCATTAAATAAAACATCAACTCTATCTAAAGTTTTAGTAAATTCTAAAATTGCATTGCTGTCTGTCGAGTCTAACTTTTGCACTTTTATATCAGGATATTCTTTATTTAAATCAGCTAAAGTTTTATCATTTAAATCAGTTGCAGTGACATGAGCACCTTCTTTATGGAATGCTATTGCTGTTGCTTTTCCAATCCCTTGGCCCGCTGCTGTTACGAGAATTTTTTTACCTTCTAATCTTCCACTCATTTTTTATTTATCCTTTCGATTTCATTATAAAGTGAACTATGATCAGTGTTTCCATGACCATTATCGACAAGGGTTTTATACATTTCTTTCACTAAATTTGAAATAGGTAAATGTGTATTATATGAATTTGCACACTCCAAAATGTTATTCATGTCTTTTAAATGGGTAGATGTTTTACCTTTTGGTGTAAAATCTTTATCTATCATTCTTTTTCCATGAGTTTGTAAAATTTTACTATCTGCCCAACCTCCAGATAGAGCTTTAATTAATTTTACTGGGTCAGCTCCAGCTTTTTCACATAAAGTTATTGCCTCCGCAACCGCTCCTATTGTAACTCCTACTACAATTTGATTTGCTAACTTTGAAACTTGTCCACTACCAATAGGACCTACCAAAGTTGGATTTCCCATTGCTTTTAAAATATTTACAGAATTATCAAAAACACTTTGTTCTCCTCCAACCATTATGGCTAATGAAGCTTCTTCAGCTCCAATTGTTCCTCCTGAAACCGGTGCGTCTAAGTAATTTACATTTTTTGATTTTAGATTATTTCCATATTTTGTTGCTGTCGTTGGTTTAACAGAACTCATATCAATAACAGTTGATCCAGATTTTAAATTCTCTAACAAATCTGAATTATTCATTATTGCGTCAACAGCACTATCATCTGTTAACATTGTTATAATAAAGTCATTATCTTTTACAACTTCACCTAATGTTTTTGATATTTCAGCACCAAACTCTTTCAAAGGTTCTGCTTTATTAATTGAACGATTGAATACTTTTAATTTAAAATCTGATTTTAATAAATTTTTAGCCATTGGCAGGCCCATAAGACCTGTTCCAATAAAGCCTATTTTCATCATGGTTTCGGTTTAAACTCGTGGAAGTTTTGCGTCATTGCTTCAGGAAAGAACATAACACATGCTAATACTATTAATTGTATTACTATAAATGGAGCAAAACCTCTAAATATATCTGTTAAGGAGATATGTGGTGGAGCAACTGATTTTAAATAAAAAGCGGCGGGTCCAAAAGGTGGACTTAAAAATGAAACTTGCATATTTACACAAAATAATATTCCAAACCAAATAGGATCAAAACCAAGAGCTATAACTATTGGTAAAAATACTGGCATTGCTAACAATACAATTCCAACCCAATCCATAAATGCTCCCATTATTAAGAACATTATCTGCATCATGAAGATTAAATACATTGGTTTTAAATCATAAGCCAAAATAGTTTCTGCAACATATTTTGGACCACCAGCAAGAGAATAAGCACCCGCTAAAACTGTTGCACCAAAAGTAATTGTTAAAATAGTTCCTGAAGCTTTAAATGTTCTGGTTAATGCATCTTTAAACAAAAACCATGTTAATTCTTTTCTAGCAAAAATTATAATTAATGTAGCAACAACACCCATACCAGCAGCTTCTGTAATACCTGTTATTCCTGAATAGATTGAACCTAAAACAATTATCACTATTCCAATTGGTGGCAAAAGACCTGGTAGATAAGAAATTTTTTCTTTTAAAGTTAATGGCGGCTCATCACTTAATGGTGCAAGATGTGGCTGCAATCTTGTTCTAATTAAAATGTAAGTAATTATCAAACCTGAAATCATCAAACCTGGAACTATTGCTTCTTGAAATAACATTGTAATTGAAGTTTCTGTTGTCAATCCATAGATAATTAAAACAATAGAAGGAGGTATCATGGTTCCTAATGAACCTGATGCACAGATAATACCAATCGACATATCTTGATCATATTTTAATCTCAACATTTGAGGCAGTGCAATCAATCCTAATAAAACTATTTCTCCTCCAATAATTCCACTCATAGCAGCCATAATTGTTGCCATGATGGCAGTCACCACTCCTACTCCACCTCGAGTTTTTCTTAGCCACGCATTTAAGGCATCATATAAATCTCTAGCTATGTTCGAGCGTTCAAGCAAGGAGGCCATAAATATAAATAATGGCACCGACAAAAAAGAATAAGTAACAACTAGAGAATAATATCTTGAAAGTAAGATCCCTAAAGCGTGTTCACCTATATATAAAAATACAAGTACTGCCCCCATAAAACCTGAGGCAAAACCCATTGGAACACCAATAGATATAAGCAATAATAATCCAACTATAAGTATTATCGAAAGTGATCCTATTTCCATTTTATTTTAATTCTTTAGAAGGGTCGTATTGTTTTTCTTTAGGATTTTTCCAATCAATTATTAAGTTATTTACTGATTGAACAGCAATAAGAAATACACATATTAGCGTAAGCGGCTTCATAGTAGCAGGAATTGGTGGATCCCAATAAGTAGCAAACCTCTCCCAATTTATAAAAGATCTGTATGCATCTTCCACACCACCATAAATTACAGCTGCAGCAAAAAGAACAATAATAATTGTACTTATTAGATCAAAAATTCTCTGTGTTGGTCTACTAACCCAATCATATAACAATACTATTCTAATATGGCTTCTTAACCTTGTTGCATATATTCCACCAACCAAATAACAAACACCAGCTAGCCACAGGCATAGTTCATTAGCCCACAAAGTTGGTTTAAATACAACGTACCTCATAAAAATTTCGTACATCATTACAAGGACTATTATCGGGATTAAATATTTGATTGTGTGGCTTAAAAATAAGGAAATTCTATCAATCCAATTTATTGGAAAATCATCTTTACTTGCAACTTTTTCATTTTGTTCTTGTAATTCTTTATCAAGCATAAGCTAAAAAATTCTTTTTATTTTATAAGAAGGGCCTTTTCAGGCCCTTCAAGATTTTATTATATGCTTTTAATTTATAGGATACCGTTAGCTTTCATATAAGCTGTATGTATATCTATAAGAGCAGCAGCTTCAGGAGATTTCTTTTTCCATTCCTGCCAAGCATTAAGTGCAGCATTTCTGAACTTAAGTCTATCTTCTCTAGACCAGTCATGAAGTGTAACACCCATTTCTTTTAAAGCTTTAACTGCTTCTGCGTTTTTTCTCTCAACCAAGCTAGTGATTGTTCTACCAGCAATCTCAATACCTGCTTTCATCGCTCCTCTTTCATGAGGTTTTAGCTTTTTCCATACTTTTGTATTACAAGCTAAATGGTCAGCTGGCATAGAGTGGAAACCTGGGTATGTAGCATATTTGTTTTGCTCATAGTGTCCACCTGCATAGTTAGTAGCTAAAGATGAATAGTCAGCACCATCGATTAGACCAGTTTGTAAAGCAGTTGGAACTTCACCAAAGTCCATTACTATTGGCTTAGCACCTAATGCTGTAAAGATCATACTTTCCATTCCTGGAGGTGATCTAAATTTAAAGTCTTTGATAGATGCAACATCTGGAATTGGTTTGCTAGAAATTAGAGACTCATGTCCTGGTATCCACCAACCAATTAAAGTCATTCCATATTTGTTGTAAAGTGCATCAACAGCTTCTTGAGCTCCTGGGAAATTCAAGAATTCATATTGTTGATAAGGGTTATCGTATCCACCCATTACATCACCTGCGAATTGGAACGCTGCATTTTTACCAGTTTGGTAACCAGCACCAGTCATATCACAATCGATAATTCCAGTTTGTGCAGAGTTAAACACCTCAGCAGATTTTCCTGTTACTGATGATGAGTAGAACATTTCTATTTTTAAGCTTCCGCCAGAAAACATTTCTACATTTTTAGCAAATTGAGCCGCAACTTCACCATTAGGTGAACTAGCAGTAAAGTGTGTTTCAATCTTTAAAGTCTTTGCATTTGCAGAGCCAAATAAAGCAACTGAAACAATAGCTACAGCTGCTATAGTTTTAGATATAAGTTTAAACATTATCTTCCTCTCGTTTATGTTTTTTTTGAAAGTTAATCATAAATGGTTTTTGAGATCAATAATTTCGTTTAACTTTTATATATAGAAATTATATATATTCTCTAAACAGACAACTTATAGTTGTTCTAAACTACTTCTGAAATAAGTGGTTTTTTATTGAAAAAACAATAAATATTATCAACAGCCATCATACTCATGGCTAATCTTGTCTCGTGTGTTGCACTTCCAATATGAGGTAAAACAAAACAATTATCTAATTTTAAATATCTTTTATCTAAATTTGGTTCATTGTTAAAAACATCTAGACCTGCTGCATAAATTTTTTTATTTTCTAATGCATCTATCAAAGCATCATCATCAATTGTTGATCCTCTTGAAGTATTTATAACTACAGCATGTTTCGGTAACAAGCTAATTGTAGAAGAATTAAGAATATGTTTAGTTTCAGCAGTTGCGGGAGTGTGAATACTTACAAAGTCACACTCTGGTAGCATAGTTTTAATATCAGAAAAATATTTAGCCCCATCCTCTAAATCATCAGATAATTTATTTCTGTTATAATAAATAATCTTCATTCCAAAAGCTTTAGCACATTTTGCAGCCATTCTTCCGATACGCCCCATGCCAATGATACCTAAGGTTTTACCTGTAACAGAATTTCCAATCATGAATTTAGTTAAATCTGGTTTTTGATTTTTCCAATCATCAGCTCTAACTAAATTGTAAGCTTCACCAATTCTTCTAGATGCAGCTAAAATCAAAAGTATTGTAGTTTCAGCTACCGCCTCATTTAATACATCTGGAGTATTTGTTACTTTAATTTTTTTTTCTTCAGCAGATTTAATTGAAATATTATCATAGCCAACACCAACCTGAGCTATAATTTTTAATTTGCCATTTAAATTTTTAAAAAAATTTTCACCAATTTTATCAAAACCTGTTGATATCATTCCATCATAATCATTAACAATTTTAATTAATTCACTTTCTGGAATAGGTTCGTCTTTTGGATTAAGAGTTACTTCAAATTCTTTTTGAAGTTTTTCCTCTGCTAAATCTGAGATTTTTCTAGAAACTAATATTTTCGGCTTCATATTAGTGAGAATCTCTTGGTAAACCTTTGGTATGTGATACGTCTAAATATTTACCTCGAGAGTTAATACATGCACCATCATCCAATTGACCAACAGTATTTCTAAATATTTCCTGCCAAGGAGTTTGATTATTTGGTTTAAATACTTTTTTATTTTTTCTTCGTTTTTTAAACTCAGCTTGAGAAATCAATAAATCAACTCTTCTTTTATTTAAGTCTATTTTTATTTTATCGTAAGTTTTAACAATTCCAAGATCTCCACCTACTGCAGACTCTGGTGAAACATGTAAAATTGATGGACTTTCTGATGTTCCACTTTGTCTTCCATCACCCAAAGTTGGTAGATGTCTTATTCCTTTTTTTAATAATCTATCTGGTGGTTGCATGTTAACTACTTCGGCTGATCCAGGATAACCAACAGGTCCGCAGCCTCTAATAATTAATAGAGAGTTTTCGTCTATTTTTAACTTCTTATCATTAAGTCTTTTATGATAATCCTCAGGACCTTCAAAAACTATAGCTTTACATTCAAAAACATTTGGGTGTTTAGGATTTGATAAATATTGATCTCTAAATTCTTTACTAATTACTGATGTTTTCATAATAGCAGATGAGAAAAAGTTACTTTTCATAACTAAAAAACCAGCTTTTTCAGTCAATGCGTTCTTAAATGTTTTAATTACTTTGTTATCTACATCAACTTTCTTTCTTAAATTTTCTCCTACAGTTTTTCCTGTAACTGTCTTTATGTTTGTATGAATTTTTTTGTTTTTAATTAATTCTTTCATTACCGCAGGTATTGCTCCAGCTCTATGAAAACTTTCCATTAAGTATTCACCTGCAGGTTGGCAA
The DNA here is from genome assembly GCA_902573755.1 of uncultured Pelagibacteraceae bacterium. Taxonomy (GTDB): domain Bacteria; phylum Pseudomonadota; class Alphaproteobacteria; order Pelagibacterales; family Pelagibacteraceae; genus Pelagibacter. The sequence goes on along the minus strand of CACGLD010000001.1, from coordinate 158,243 downwards.
TTTACCAATAAAGGAATATTGTGCCCAAGTTTTTGCCAATCAGAAAGATCAAATTTAATTCCCATATGTTTTGCAATAGCACTTAGATGAGCAGTACAATTACTAGATCCACCAATTGCACTTGCAACAACGACTGCATTTTCAAATGCTTTACGTGTCATAATTTTTGATGGAGTTAAATCTTCATGAACCATTCCAACAATTCTTTTTCCTGTTTCATAAGAAATTTGTTCTCTTTCTCTATAAGGAGCTGGAATAACAGCGCCCCCTGGTAAAGACATACCTAACGCTTCAGCAACAGAGTTCATTGAAGAAGCTGTTCCCATTGTATTGCAATGTCCAGCACTCGGTGCGGAAGATGCAACCATATCCATAAATTCTTCGTATTTAATTTCTCCTTTGGCTAACATTTTTCTTGCTTCCCAAACTACCATTCCTGAACCAGCTAATTTTCCTTTGTAAACTCCATCTAACATTGGACCGCCTGATAAAACTATTGCAGGAATGTTTACAGTTGCAGCTGCCATCAAAGCTGCTGGCGTAGTTTTATCACATCCTGTTGTTAGTATAACTCCATCAATAGGGTATCCATACAAAACCTCAACTAGTGATAAATAAGAAAGATTTCTATCCAACATTGCAGTTGGTCTTTTTCCAGTTTCTTGAATTGGGTGAGTAGGAAATTCCATTGGTATACCACCTGCTCTTCTAATTCCATCTTTAATTCTTTTGCTTAGAGACATAAAATGCCTATTACATGGAGAAAGATCACTACCAGATTGTGCTATTCCTATAATTGGATTTCCAGATTGTAATTCTTTTCTTGTAAGACCATAATTTAAATACCTTTCTAGATATAAAGCCGTCATGTCAGGGTTTTTTGGATTATTGAACCATTGTTGACTTCGGAAACTCTTTTTTCTTTTTTTAGGCATAATTAATATAATGGTTTGTTTAAGTTATTGGTTATATAATAAATTTATGAATAATCTAATAGTTTTAAACAAGAATGACAATGTGGGTGTTAGCCAATTTATTATTCCAGAAAAAACTAAAATTGAGGGTCATGAGATCAGTACTATCGATCCAATCCCTTTTGGACACAAAGTTTGTTTAAAAACTATTAAAAAAGGTGATCCAATCATAAAATATGATCAAATTATTGGATTTGCTTTAGATGATATTAAACCAGGACAACATGTTCATTCTCATAATTTAGAATTTAGAGAATTTAAAAGAGATTTTAAAGTTACAGATAAAAAACATGTTATTGATGAAAAAGCAGACACCTTCTTTAATGGAATTTTAAGAGATAATGGACAGGTTGCTACTAGAAATTACATTGGAATTGTAAGTACAGTAAATTGCTCAGCTACTGTCACTAAAATGATAGTTGAGAAGATTAAATATTCTGACATTTTAAAAGATTACCCAAACATTGATGGCATAGTACCAATTACTCACTCAACAGGATGTGGAATGAATACTGAAAGTGAAGGAATGCAAATTTTTCAAAGAACTATAGATGGATTTAAAAATCATCCCAATTTTTCTCATGTATTTGTTATTGGTTTAGGATGTGAATGTGCGCAAGTTAGTTTATTTGATGAGTCTTTAAAGAAACATAACCGAATTCATTTTCTAACAATCCAAGATGAAGGTGGAACTAAAAAAATAGTCGAAAAAGTGTTATCTCAAATTAAAAATTTGCTTTCAGAAGCTAATAATGTTCAAAGAACTTCACAACCAGTAAGTCATCTAACTTTAGCTCTTCAATGTGGTGGGTCGGACGGATATTCAGGAATAACTGCAAATCCTGCACTAGGAGTTGCAGCAGATCTCTTGGTTAAAAAAGGTGGAAGTTCAATTTTATCAGAAACTCCAGAGATTTATGGAGCTGAACATTTATTAATTAATAGAGCAAGCTCACAAGAGACTGCTGATAAACTTATAAAAAGAATTGAATGGTGGAAACATTATACTTCAATTAATAATAGTTCTATGGACAACAATCCTGCGCCAGGAAATAAAAAAGGTGGCCTTACAACTATATTAGAAAAATCCTTAGGTGCTGTTGCAAAAGGAGGAAACTCAATCCTTCAAGATGTATTGCATTATGCTGAACCTTTAAAAAATAAAGGTTTTAATTTTATGGATTCTCCTGGTTATGACCCTGTATCTGTAACTGGTCAAGTTGCATCAGGTGCTAATATTATTTGTTTTACAACAGGACGTGGGTCTTGCTTTGGTTGCAAACCAGTTCCAAGTTTAAAACTTTCAACAAACTCAGCGATGTTTGAAAGAATGTCAGAAGATATGGATATTAATTGTGGCACAATTGCTGAAGGAAAAGAAAAAGTTGAAGAAGTTGGTCAAAAAATATTTGAATTAGTTGTAAATACTGCTTCAGGAAATAAATCGAAAAGTGAAATCAACGGCTACGGTGACGAGGAGTTTAATCCTTGGCAAGTTGGCGTTGTAATGTAATTAATTTCTCCTGTGCCTCAACAAACATCCTTAATTAATGTAATTTTATTAGCCGCTGGTGGTTTTTTTATGTTTGTTTGTATGGACTCTACAGCAAAATATCTTGGAACAGTAATGCCGGTTACTCAAGCAATTTGGGGGAGGTTTTTTTTTCACTTGGTATCTTTAATTATATTTTTTTTAATTTTTAAGCCAAAAGTAAATTTAAAAAAAAATTTTAAAGTCCAAATAATTAGATCAATATTAATGGTTACTGCTACCTCGTTCATGTTCTATTCTTTGCAGAAATTTGATTTGGTAGATATTTATGTTGTTTTCTTCACAGCGCCTTTAATCGTCTCGTTGCTTTCAGCATACTTTCTAAAAGATATCTTAAGTACAAAGGGTATATTTCTAATGCTGCTAAGTTTTGGTTCAATTGTTTATTCGTTAGGTCCAAGTATGAGAATATTTAGTTTAGATTTAATATTCCCTATTGTTCCTCCAATTTGCTGGGCTCTTTATCAATTTTTTACTAAAGTTGTATCAGGTGATAACGATCCATTTGCTGCTATATTTTATACTTCAATTTTAGGTGCAATAATTTTTAGTATTTTTATATTTTTTAATTGGGTGCCATTAGAGAAAAATATCTTTTGGCTTTATTTAGTAATTCTTGGTGTGGCAGGTTTTGTAAGTCATTCTTTGATTATATACGCAATACAACTTTCTAATTTGTCATTTGTAACTAATTTTCAATACTCACAATTAGTTTGGTCTACAATTATTAATTTCTTAATTTTTGGTGTACCGTTTGATTATAATAAAATTGTTGGTGTAATAGGAATTATTGTTTTTGGTATAATGTTTATAAGAACAGAAGGTAAAAAGAAAAGTTAAATAGTGAGGTTTGAATGAAAAATATTGGTTTTATTGGTGTTGGGTATATGGGCTATGGAATAGCTAAAAATATTTTAAAACATAAAAATAAGCTTTTTGTCATTGCTAATAAAAATAGAAAACCAATTGAGAAAATTATCAGCGATGGAGCTGAGGAAGTAAAATCTTTTGAAGACTTTTCTAGTAAAAATTTAGATGCGATGTTTATGTGTGTTACCAACACTCCTATAGCAAAATCAATATCAGAAAAAATATCTGATATTTTAGATAGTAAAACTTTAATTATTGATATCACTACTCACAATAAAACTGGCTCAATGGAAACTGAGAAAATATTCAAAGTAAAAAATATTAATTATGTTGAATGTCCTGTGATGGGAGGACCTGTTCAAGCAGAGGAAGGTATATTGGGAGGAATTGTTGGAGCGTCAGATGAAAATTTTAAAATTGCTAAACCATACTTTAATTTTTTCTGTAAAGAATATTTTCATTTTGGGACTGTTGGAATGGGGGCAAAATCTAAGCTTTTAAATAATTTTTTATCCCTTGGAAATGCTGCATTAGTTAATCATTTGGCTAAAAGTGCTACAGAATTGGGTTTAGATTTAAAAAAAGTATTTGATGTTGCAAAACTTGGTTCTGGAAATTCTGCAGCACTCAATAGAGTTTTTGACAATCTTTTAAAAGGTGATTTTACTGGATTTAAATTTACGGCAAGTAATTCTGTAAAAGATTTAACTTATATTCAAGACTTGTTAAAAGATTTTCCTGAAGCAGAAAAAGTTGCAGAGGTAAATAAAAATTATTTTCAAAAAGCTGTTGATGATGGTTACGGTGAAAATTTTATTAGTGAATTAATAAATAAAAAATAATTTAAGAAGTAACTTAAGTTACCGGGAATCTACTAAAGCACTAGGTTGTATTCAATAAATATATTTACTCAAAATTAAAATAAATAAATTGAAATTGTATAAATTATAATTACCTTTTTTATGGAAGGAGGTTTATGTTAATACTTTCACCACCTGATACTTAGCTGAACAGCTCATATTTCAAAAATATAACAAAAAATAAATTCCTCTCGGAATTATAATGCCAAAGAGGCGATACAAGGGAGCTCTTTAGGTATACACTTAAAGAGCGAACCCTTTAAAAACTAATTTACAGATTTTAATATTTCTAGTGGAAGTGGAGCTTCTGGGTATTTTTTTTGACACAACTTTTCATAGTTTTCACAAAAACTCAAAATAGTTTTTTGAACTTCTTTTTTATTTTTATTTGAAAGATTAAGGTCTTTAATTAATTCTCTGCAATTTTTTTCTAATTCTTTTATTTGCTCTCCTGAAAAAAATTCTCCTGTTTCTATTTCCCAATAAGTGTCTCCAAGCTCATCATCAGTTAAATCGTTTAATTTTTTTTGTAATAATTTTATAGTCTCATCCTCTGTTTTCTTATCTCTCATGGGAGAATTCTTAAGTTTTCCAAGGCATTTATCTCTTAATCCATCAATGAAATGAAAATAAGGTTTACCTTCAGAAAAATCTTTAAAGTGATTTGTATTAAAATATTTATCAATAGCTGTTTCTGTTGAAACCTTTTCTTTGCCCTTAATTATAGCTATTTGAACGTAAACTTCTTGGCTAATATATTCTTCAATATGATCTTTAACTTTTTGAGGTATCATTCTAACTTAGTACTTAATGTTCTTCTCTGTACCTATTATGACAAGCCTTACAATTACTCCACATCAATTTAGTAAGGACGCCCCCCACATCGTCAGCATCTTCAATTATAGACGCAAGTTGTGTCACATCATCAGAAGCCTTTAGCATTAATTTGGTAAATTTATCTTTTTCTTCCCATATTATGGGTAACGCTTCGGTATCAAATCCTTCTTTTGTATTATCAGGAAATAATTCAGATAACACTCTATAATTTTCACTCATTTCATTCATTAATAATACAGCATCTTCAAAATCAAGATTTGAAGCTAATGACTTAACTTTTTTTGCTGTTCGATAGTTTTTACTAAACAAGGCTTGTCTATTTTTAATGATTTCCTCAGCAGTCATCTCTGCATTTGAATTAAACCCAATTAATAAAATAATTGTTGATAATAAAAATATTTTAAAAGAACTGTTTATGTGTTTAACTAAAGTATGCATATAAAAAATACCATAACAGAGTATGGTGTTATTTCAAAGATTTTGCATTGGGTTAGTGCGTTACTACTATTTATTCAAATTCCACTTGGTTTCTATCTTGTAGATTTAGACTTTGGTGAACAAAGAATTAATATTGAAAATATCCATATCATAATAGGATTGTCTTTATTTTACATAGTAATAATAAGATTACTTATTAAGATATTTAATCCTACACCAAAATTAGAACCTAGTATTTTTAAAGGACAAAAGTTTTTAGCAAAATTAAATCATCTACTTTTATATGTGACAATTTTATCAATCACAATTTCAGGGATTTTAAAAAAATTATTTAATGGAGAAACATTAATAATTTTATTTAAAGAAATAAAAATTCAAGATAATTTTGGATTAGCTGATCAATTTTATGAAATTCATATTTTATCTAATTATTTTATGATCGCTCTAATTTCAATTCATATACTGGCTGTGATAGTACATAAAATTTTTTTTAATGATAATTTATTAAAAAGAATGCTTTAAATTTATTAATGACAATTAATTCCAAATTTTTTAAGACGCCAATAATTATATGGCCATGGAGTTAAAAACCCAACAATCAACATTATCGGTACAACCCACCATGTTAAAATTGCTCCACCAGTTAATAAATAGTCTGTAAGGTTCATCATTATTTCCATGCTTAGCATTGAAATCAAACTCATACCTGACGCAGTTTTTAAAGCTCCATTAAATGAGAAACCTTGCTTAATAAGAATAATAGTTTCAAGGATTATACTTGTGATTAAGCCATTAATAATAGCTAAAATCATAATCGCTAAAATAGGAAATGGTATTTGTGTTAATTGAAAAAATAAAATTGTCCCAAAATCACCTATAGAACAACCAATTACACACCACATAGTATTTTTTGCGCTGCGTTTCCAAGTGTGTTTACAAGACCAATGAAATGTAGAGGTACTCATAATTATTTGATAATAATATTTAATGATCTTTAAACAAGTATTTGACGAAAAATCTTCAACATATACTTATATTATCGCTTCGGCAAAAGGTCGCGAGGCCGTTATAATCGATCCAGTAATTGAAAATGTTGAAAGCTATATAAGTATTCTAAATGAATTAGAATTAAAACTAGTCAAAGTAATAGATACACACATTCACGCAGATCATGTTACAGGTGCATCAAAATTAAAACAATCAACAAATTGTTCTACTATTATGGGTGAACACACACCTGCAGATACAGTAGATATAAAACTAAAAGATGACGATATAATTAAAATTGATCAATTAGAAATTAAAGCAATGTATACTCCAGGACACACCTCTGACAGCTATAGTTTCTTGATGAATAAATATTTATTTTCAGGAGATACCCTCTTAATAAATGGAACTGGTAGAACTGATTTTCAAAACGGTAGTTCGAAGGATGCTTATAACTCGATCTTTAACAGATTGTTAAAATTACCTGAAGATACCATTTTGTATCCTGGTCATGATTATAACGGTAAGGAATCTAGTACAATCGGTAATGAAAAAAAATTTAATCCAAGATTGCAGGTTAAAAATGTTGATGAGTATGTCGAGCTAATGTCAAATCTTAATTTAGCAAAACCAAAATTAATAGATATCAATGTAAGTAAAAATATAAAATTAGGTGCTAATTAAATACTACAAATATTAAAAACCAATAAGAAACTAATCCAGCTGAAATTGTTGCAATAATATTTTTTGAAAAATAACCTACAATAACAGCAACTAATGCTCCAAAAATTTTGGGATCATTCATTTCTATAAAAGTTCCAAAATCATTTATAAATATTCCTGGAAATATTATTGCTGGAAATACCGCAGAAGGAACATATTCTAGCACTGCTTTAATTTTGTCTCCCAACATATCCCTGCTAATTAAAGCGATCATAGTCATTCTGGTAAGGTAAGTTAATATTCCAGCAAAAATAATTGATGTAAGGGTCATTTTTTTAACCTCAACAATAGTGCAGCTACAAATAAAGCAATTATAGGTGAAATAATTATGTAAGATTTAAATGGAGCATCAAAAAATAATAGTGAACTTAAACCGCAAGTAATCATTACAATTACATGATCTAATTTTTTTAAATCATGAACAACAATTGCTATAAATGTTAAAGGTATTGCAAATTTTAACCCAAGTTCTTCTGGAACAAATGAACCTAAAACAATACCTGATAAGGTTGCAATTTGCCAACAAACCCACATTGTACAACCAGTACCAATTAAATGATAATGTAAAAATTCTTCACTTCTATTTTTTTTGAAAAACTTATTAGACTCAGCAAACCCTTGATCTACAACAACATAAGAAATTAATAATTTTTTTATAAAAGATAATTTTTCTAAATATTCAGATAAAACAGCTCCATATAATAAATGTCTGGAATTTATAATTCCAACAGAAGCAACTGCAACCAAACTAGACGCGCCCCCTGATAACAATTGTAAAAATACTATCTGTGAAGCTCCTCCAAAAATTATGAAAGACATTGCGTAAACTAAATATGGGTGAAATCCGAGTTCAACACCGATTGCTCCACAAATTATTCCGAATGGAATTACTGAAAGCATATGTGGAGAAATATCCAACATCCCTCGAGTAAATAATTGTTTTTTTGTAAGCATTCGCTTGTTTTATTAAAAACAAACTATGTGATCAATATTAATCGGTCTTTTAATTCCGAACTTTTCATCAGCTTCATGTTGATGTTCGTGATGAGAATGAACAAAAACTGGTATTAATAAATCGCTATTAGTTTTTAAAGTATAAATAAAGTTGGTACCTCTAAATTTTCGATCAACTACTTCTAGTTTTAAATTACTTTTATCATCGTGCTCAAGATCTTCTGGTTGCAATAATAATTGTACATTTGAACCTTTTGGATAATGCTTAATAAAATTACCTTTAATTGTTCCAAGATCCTCATTTTCTAGTGAATTTTCTCCTGTAACTTTTGCTGGAATTAAAATTCCACGATTTAAAAAATTTACTACTTCGACTGAATTTGGAAAGTGATAAACATTATAAGGATCATCAAATTGTTTGATTTGACCATCTAATATAATTGCACATTTGTGTCCCAAATAAAAAGCTTCGTATGAGTCATGAGTTACGATTATTGTTGTAATCTTTAATTTGGTTAAAATTTTTTTTAATCTTACTTGAATTTCCTCTTTAAAGCTTTGATCGACATTCGATAACGGTTCGTCTAACAACAAAAGATCAGGTTGTGTAAGTAAAGATCTTGCAAGAGATGCTCTTTGTGCCTCTCCAGCACTTATTTCATGTGGATATTTTTTAAGTATTTTTGAAATATCCAGTAAATCAATAATCTCTTTAAAAGTAAGTTTTTTTTTCTTTTTTGCTTTATTTCTCTCAGTGCCCAACAATATATTCTTTTCAACAGTGTAATGTGGAAACAAGCTATTATCTTGAAAAGCTAAAGATACATTTCTGTCTTCAGGCTCAACATGTTTATCTTTGGAAGATATTAATTTTCCATTTAATTTAATTGAACCTTTTTCAACATTCTCCAAGCCAGCAATTGTTCTTAAGATTGTTGTTTTTCCAATTCCTGAAGGACCTAAAATACACAAAGTTTCTCCTTCATTTTCAATTGCAAATGATGCGTTTTTAACTTTGGTTTTTCCACCAATTATAAAATCAACACCTTTAATTTCTAAAAAATTATTTTTCATTTTTCTCTAAGAATATATTTAGATGTAAACATAATAAATATAGTTGCAATTAAAATTAAAAATAATGATGGAACTGCTGCAGCTTCTAACAAATCTTCAGATGCAGATATATAAGCGGTTGTTGCAAAAGTTTCAAAATTAAATGGTCTTAAAATAAGGGTTATTGGTAACTCTCTTATTATTTCTAAAGAAATCAATATAGCTACAAATAAAAGAGAATTTCTTAAGAAAGGAACGTGAATATTCATGAAGGTTTTCTTTTTGGAGTAACCAAGTAGATATGAACTTTCATCAACTGAAATATTTATTTTTTCATAGCCTGACTTAATTCCATTAAATGCTAATGAATAAAATCTTACAAAATAAACTAAAACAAGACCAAGAACAGAACCAATAAAGATTTTTTTAATAGACAAAAATCCTAGAGTTTTAACAATATTTTCATCAAACCAAGCAATAAAAGTAATAAATGCTACAGCTAAAATAACACCTGGAATAGCATAACCTGATATGGATATAGTTGATAAAAAATTTAAAACTTTGTTTCTAGAAACTCTATTTCCATAATTTGAAATTAAAGAAAATAAAATCAAGACTATGCTAGATAAAATCACCAAATAAATTGTATTTAAAGTAAGTGAAATTACATCAATATCAAAGAGATTTTCTGGAAATTTAATTGTCCAATATAACATTTGGCTTAAAGGAAATAAAAAACTTAAAAAGAAAATAATAAAACAAAACAAAAATGCAAAAAAAGATTTTTTTCCAGACAATATAATTTTTTCTTTTTGTTTAAATCCACCTCTTGAATTAAAATGATATTTAGCTTTTTTTCTAGAAAAATTTTCAATTATAAAACATGTAAATATAAATATTAGTAAGAAAAAGGACAATCTATTTGAAAAAGCCAAGTCATCAAATGTAATCCATGAATTATAAATTCCAGTGGTTAAGGTGTTTATTGAAAAAAAATCAACTGCACCAAATTCCGCTAATGTTTCCATCGCAACAAGAGATAATCCAGCGACTATAGCTGGCCTAGCAGCTGGTAATATCAAAGAATATAAAGATTTAAATTTTGAAAAACCTAAACTTCTTCCTAAGTCAATTAAGTTTTGAGATTGATATAAAAATGATGCTCTAGAAAGAATATATACATAAGCGTATAATGAAAATGAAAGGGAAAGTACCGCTCCAAGAACACCATCGAACTTTGGGATATGTTTGTTGTATTCCCCTTCTCCAAATAAATTTGTCAAGATTGTAAAAGCTGTACCATAATTTTCAAAAAAGGCCGTCAAAGAATATGCATAAATGTAAGGTGGAACAGCGAAAGAAAGTATAAGACCCCATTTAAAGAAATCACTTAAAGGAAATTTATAAAATGAAACCAAGTATGCAGATGCAGTACCTATTATAAATGTTAAGATCAAGACACAGAATAGTAGTGAGAAAGAATTAAAAATATACTCAAATAAAAAAGTATCTTTTAATACTTGATAATAATTTGAAGTCTCTTCAAAAAAACTAAAAAAAACTGTAACGATTGGAATTAATACGCCTATAGACACCAATAAAGAGGATAGAAACCAGATATTTAAATTCTTTAACATTAAGAGTTTTATAATATAAAAAAATTTTTTTAATATGATTTTACTTTGACTCAGAAAGGTATTTTAGTGTATTTTCTGGTGTGGTTTCTATATACGGGTCATCATCTGAGCCTGAATTATTAATTCCAGGCTCCTGCCACCATTTTTCAACAATACCATCATTAATAACTGCCATATACCTCCAACTTCTTTGGCCAAATCCATCATGGTCTTTGGAGATTAACATTCCCATATATTTTGTAAAAAGTCCTGATCCATCTGGTATTACTTTAACATTAGAAATACCCATTTTTTTTGACCAAGCATTCATGACATATGAGTCATTTACTGAACAACAATAAATTTCGTCAATACCATGTTTTTTTAATTCATCAGCACTTTTTTCAAATCCAGGTAATTGTTGAGATGAACATGTTGGTGTAAATGCACCAGGTAAACTAAATAAAATTACTCTTTTATTTTTAAAAAAATCATCAGTAGATTTATTTGTCCACTTCCCACCAATTGCACATGCAATTTCATTATCCGAAGTATCACCTTCTCTAATTCTAAAAGTTACTTGGGGTATTTTAAATCCTTCAATCATATTTTTTTAATGCCCACGACAATTTTTAGGAAAGGGTAAAGATCCTAAAGGAGAGTGACGTGGGCACCGTCTAAAAAGAAATATATCATCATTTAAAAGGAGTGAGGATGTCTAGAGCCTCGTCTTTTTCAATCTCAGATAATTTTCTATTATTTATTTTTCTTTTAATCTTTTCACACTCTGATGAGCATGGTTCACATGTTATCTGACCCTCAAGTGAACCGCTCATGACAGAAGAATTACTTAAATCAAAATTGAATAAATTCTTTTTCACTATTTGTTACTTCCAACCAGCAGCTGTCATAACTTCTAATGCAGCAGCTTGATTTTTTCCATAAGTTGAAACTTTAGTTGCTAAATCTTGTTTAAAATCTAACCCTAAATTATTCACAACTAGTGGACTTGGAGAAACACCATCAATCATTGGAAACTCAAACGTATTATTCGTAAAGTGTTCCTGAGACTCTGGTGATAACAAAAAGTCAACAAGTGCAATTGCGTTTGCTTTATTAGGTGCACCTTTAACTAAAGCAGCACAACTAATATTCATGTGTGTTCCTCTACCTTGCTGGTTTGGAAAAAACGCTTTAACTTTTTTTGCAGCTGCTTGTTGTTCAGCACCTTTTTTACCTGAAAGCATAAGTGCTAAATAATAAGTGTTAGCTACTGCAATATCAGCTTCGCCAGCTGCTACTGCCATAATTTGAGCTCTATCGTTTCCTTTAGAATCTCTAGCCATGTTAGCAACAACACCTTTTGCCCATTCAGCTGTAGCTTTTTTTCCATTATTTGCAATTAATGAAGCTACAAGAGATTTATTATAAATATTGCTAGATTTTCTTATTACCAATCTACCTTTCCATTTTGGATCAGCTAAACTTTCATAAGTCAAACCTGATAATTCAGCTCCACTAACTCTTTCAGGTGAGTAATAAATAATTCTTGCTCTTTTTGCTACTCCAACCCATTTGTTGGTTCTAAAGTTTTGTGGAACAGATGCTTTAATTGTTGCAGATGATAAACCACGTTGAAGCAAACCTTTGGCATCCATTGCGCCACATCTTCCAGCATCCGCAGTAATATAAAGATCAGCTGAAGAATCTGCTCCTTCTTCGGCTATTCTTTTTTCTAAAGCTCCTGATTTTCCATTAATTAAATTTACTTTAATTCCTGTAGCTGCTGTAAATTTTCCATACATTTCAGCATCAGCCTTATAATGCCTTGCATTAAATACATTTACCTCATTCGCAATCGCAAAAGTTGATACAAATAAAGATGTAATTAACGCTAAAATTGCTAATTTTCTCATTAAACTCCTTAATTATTACGTTATTTTTGAGAATGATAACTATTCGCAATGAGAATGATTATCAATCGCAATAGTGTCGCAGATTTAAATTTATTAATAATTTAGGGAGGTTTTGGCTATTTTTCTATTTCCAGTCGCCAATTTTACTGAATAGGAAATTTCTGAAAGCTTGAACTCTAGCTGTGTTTTTTAAGGATTGCGGGTAAACAAAGTGTGCTTCTGTTATAGGTCCTTCTACTTTTGGAAGCACTTTAATTACGTTATTAGAATTTGATACTAAATATTCTGGAAGAGCTGCTAATCCAACTCCAGATTCAACAGCTAACAATAATCCCATTACACTATTTACTTTCATTATTGTTTTTCTTTTCTTTCCATCATGCATTCCAATTTTCAGTGCCCAATCTGGATTATAAACTGGTGAAGGGGCGCCTTTTCCAAAAGAAATGAATTTATGTTTATTTAAGTCACCTATTGTTTTTGGCATTCCATTTTTTTCTAAGTACTTGTTTGATCCATAAATATAGTACTTAATATCTACTAATTTTTTCTGAATATAATTAAGCTGTTTTGGTCTTCTCATGAAAATTCCAATATCAGCTTGTCGAGTACTTAAATCTAATTCTTTGTCATCAAAAACTAATTCGATTTCAATTTCAGGGTTTAGTCTCATAAATTCTTGAATTCTTGGTGTTAACCAGTGAGTTCCGAAACTTCTTACGGTCGTAATTGTTAATTTGCCTGTAGGTTTATTTTTTTGATCCCCTAATGAAGTTTCAACTTCTTTCAGTTTACTTATTACTTCATGAGCTGTTTTAAAAACATATTCACCATTTTCTGTAAGTGTTAATCCTCTTGCGTGTCTTTCAAACAGTTGTACTTTTAAATCTTGCTCTAATGATTGAATTTGTCTGCTAATTGCTGATTGACTAAGATTTAAGTTAACAGTAGCATTTGTAAAACTTCCAGCCTCGGCTACTGCATGAAAAATTTTTAATTTGTCCCAATCCATTATTTATTTAAATCAACTAATACTCTTCCAGAAATTTCACCTTTTAAAATTTTTGGATAAGTTTCAATCAACTCTTCCAAATTTACTGTTAAAACTGATTTTTCTAGTAAGTCAAAATCTAATAATTTTGGAGCCTCTGCCCAAATAAACTCCCTTCTTTTAATACTGCAATTAGCAGAGTCCATTCCCCAAACTTTTATACCTCTTAACATAAAAGGAAGTAAATTTGTATTAAGCTCATTGCTGTTTGCATTTCCACAAACTGCAATTATTCCATTTGATTTTGTTTGAGCAATTGCATTTGCTAAAATTTTTCCACCAACAGTATCAACTACTCCATCCCATAAACCCTTATCTATTGGTCTTGGGTCTTTATCAAATTCAGCCCTATTTATAATATTTTTAGCTCCTAATGATTTTAAATAATCTGATTTAGAGTCTTTTCCAGTTACTGCAGTTACATTATATCCTAATTTAGTTAAAGCCATCACAGCTACACTACCAACCCCACCTGTTGCACCAGTTACTAAAACATCGTTAACTTTTTCTCCTAACAAAATACTTTCTCTTGCTTGAATAGCAAAAGCACTCATTAAAGAAGTTAAACCTGCTGTTCCTAAAATCATTGCTTGTTTACTTGTCAAGCTATCTGGTTTTTTAACTAAAAAATCTCCACTTACTTTTGCAATTTGAGAAAACCCTCCAAAAAAAACTTCCCCTACTCTAAAGCCAGTAAGTATTACTTCGTCACCTTCTTTAAATTTAGGATTATCACTTCCAATAACTTTTCCTGAAAAATCAATTCCTGGAATATGAGGATATTCTTTTACTAATCTTCCTCCATTTTTTAGAATCATTCCATCTTTAAAATTTAAATCTGAATATTCTACTTTTACTGTTACATCCCCATGTTTTAAAAAACTTTTATCTAAAGACTTTACTTCTCGCGAAAAATTTTCGCCTTCTTGGTTAAGGACTATTGCTTTGAATTGATCGGACACTTTAATCTTTTAACGTAGTGCTGATAAATCGTAAATATCTATTTTGATAACTTAAATCTTCTTTAAATTGGCCTAAGTAAAAATTAGTTACTGTTGTTGCTTGTTCTTTTTTAATACCTCTCATAGTCATACACTGATGAGTTGAATCTATTGTAACAGCTACACCTTTTGCATCCAAAGCTTCCATTAAAGTATTTGCTATTTGAACTGTTAATCTTTCTTGCGTTTGTAATCTCTTTGAAAATATTTCAACTACTCTTGCAATTTTGCTTAATCCTACAACTCTTTCATTGGGTATGTAGGCAACATGAGCTTTACCTATAATTGGAGCCATGTGATGTTCACAGTGACTTTGAACTGATATATTTTTTTGAACAACCATGTCACTATAACCTTCAACATCACCGAAAGTTTTATCTAATACTTTTTTTGCATCCTCATTGTAACCTTGAAAATATTCTTTGAATGCTTTTACAACTCTTTTAGGAGTCTCTAACAACCCTTCTCTTTTAGGATCTTCACCCATCCAAGATAAAATGGTTCTGATAGCCTCTTCAGCTTCTTTATCTGAGACTTTTTTTGTATCTATATTTTTGTCGTCTGAGTCTTTTACTAATTTCATAGCGCCTTTTTATACAGTAATTACCTTAATTTAAAAATATTTAATATATTTAGATATGTGCTACATAATCACCTCTTATGTTCAAAAAAAGAGAAAATATCTATGATATTGAAGAGGGAAATCTTCTTTCACCCAAATTTGATAATGATGGGTTGATCCCTGTTATTACTATGTGCTCAAAAACTAAAGATATTTTAATGCATGGATATATGAATGTAGAAGCTCTTAAAAAGACAATTGAAACTAAAGAGGCGCACTATTTTAGTAGATCGAGAAAAGCTATCTGGCACAAAGGTAAAACAAGTGGTTTTACACAAAAGGTTACTGAAATAAGAATTGATGATGATCAAGACTCAATATGGTTAACAGTTGATATCGGCGATGGAGCTAGTTGTCATGTTGGTTATAGATCATGTTTTTATAGATCAATTCCTATGGGACCAATAGAAAACGGAAGAAAAGTTGAAATGGAATTTCTTGAAAAAGAAAAAAAATTCGACCCTGAAGAAGTTTATAAAGGTCAACCAAATCCTACAAAAATTTAAATGAGCGAGAAACAAAAAAATGTTCTAGGTGAAGATCTAGAAGAATGTTCAAATGATCCTTTAACAGGTTGGTTTCGTGATGGTTGTTGTAACACTGACGAGAATGATCATGGACTTCATACAGTTTGTGCTAAAGTTACTACTGAATGCTTAGAGTGGATGAAAGAAGCAGGTAACGATTTAATTACTCCACATCCTGAATTTGGGTTTCCAGGTTTAAAAGATGGAGATGGATGGTGTTTGTGTGCTAGTTGGTATGCAAGAGCAGTTGAAGCCGGTAAAGGATGTCCAATATTTTTGAAAAGAACTCACGAAAACACTCTTAAATATGTACCTATTGAAACTTTAAAAAAGTTTGCAATAGATTTATCTTAATTACATATTTCCATATCTTGGACCACCACTTCCTTCTGGTGTAACCCAAGTTATATTTTGAGAAGGTTCTTTGATATCACATGTTTTACAGTGAATACAATTTTGAGAATTAATTACAAATTTATTTACATCATTTTCTTTTTGAACTTCATAAACTCCTGCAGGACAATATCTTTGAGCAGGTTCATCAAATTTTTCTAAAGTATAATTGATTGGTAAATCAGGATCTTTAAGTTTTAAATGAACCGGCTGATTATCTGCGTGATTAGTTCCTGTTAAATACACTGAACTTGTTTTATCAAAAGTAATCACATTATCATATTTTGGATAATCTATTTTAGGCATTTGGTTTGCGGGTTTTAATGTTTCATGATCAGCATGTTTATGTTTAAGGGTAAAAGGAAGTTTTCCTCTAAATAAAATTTGGTCTATTCCTGTAAAAATAATTCCTAAAATTAGCCCCCCAACTAAAACTAGGTTTTACATTTCTAGCTTCATAAAGCTCTTTATATAACCAACTATTTTTAAATTTATTTTCATAAATTGATAAATCTTTGGTTTCTTTTAAATGTTCATTAATAGTTTCGGCTGCAATGATCCCACTTTTCATCGCTGTATGAGAACCTTTAATTTTTGGCATATTTAAAGTTCCAGCATCACAACCAACTAACAAAGCTCCGGGCATAAACATTTTTGGCAAACTTTGAAATCCGCCTTCAATTAAAGCCCTTGCACCGTAAGAAATTCTTTTTCCTCCTTCTATAATTTTTTTTATTGCTGGATGTGTTTTAAACCTCTGAAATTCATCATAAGGTGATAAATGTGGATTTTTGTAATCTAGACCAATTACATAGCCCAAAAAAACTTGTTTATTTTCTGCATGATACATAAAACTACCACCATATGTATTGTTATCTAATGGCCATCCAGCTGTATGCATAACTAAGCCTTCTTCGTGATTTTTATCCTCTATTTCCCATATTTCTTTAAAACCAATTCCATATTGTTGTGGATCTTTACCTTTATTTAATTCAAATTTTTCAATCAACTGTTTTCCTAAATGACCTCTACACCCTTCGGCAAAAACAGTTACTTTACCTAAAAGCTCAATACCTGGTTCAAAACTATCTTTTTTATTACCATCTTTATCTATACCCATATCTTGAGTTGCAACACCTTTAACAGATCCATCTTCGTTATATAAAATTTCACTTGCTGGAAATCCTGGAAAAATCTCTACACCTAAATTCTCAGCTTGTTCTGCAAGCCATCTACATAAATTTGCAAGACTTATAATATAATTTTTATGATTTTGCTGTACAGTAGGTAGGAGCCAAGTTGGCCAACTTAAAGATTTGGTTTTTCCTAAAAATAAAAATTTTTCTTTAGTTACTTTTGTTTTGATTGGAGCATTTAATTCTCTCCAATTTGGTAATAATTCATCTAATGCACGAGTTTCAAATACATTTCCACTTAAAATATGAGCTCCAATTTCTGATGCTTTTTCTAATAAACAAATATTTAAATTTGAATCTAATTGTTTTAACTTTATTGCAGTTGATAATCCTGATGGTCCTCCACCAATGATTACAACATCATATTCCATTGATTCTCTAGACATAATCTAGTTTTTAACTGTAAGGATTATTTTTGTATAGTGTTTAATTTGTTCAGCTCTTCCATGAACTGAGGCAATGCCTCAAATAAATCAGCTTCAAGTCCATAATCTGCAACACTAAAGATTGGAGCTTCACCATCTTTATTAATTGCAACTATAACTTTACTTTCCTTCATTCCTGCTAAATGCTGAATAGCACCTGAAATTCCAACAGCGATATATAGATCTGGTACTACCACTTTTCCTGTTTGCCCCACTTGGTGATCATTACTTATATATCCAGCGTCTACAGCAGCTCTTGATGCTCCAATTGCTGCACCTAGTTTATCAGCAATTTCTGTAATTAATTTAAAATTGTCCCCACTTTGCATTCCTCTCCCACCTGATACAACAATTCTTGCTGTTCCAAGCTCGGGTCGATCAGATTTAATTTCTTCTCTTTTAATAAATTTTGTATTTGAAAACTCTTCACTAGCATCCACTTTTTCAATTGCGGCTGACCCACCTGTGCTCTCACATGGATCGAATGAAGTAGGTCTGATTGTTACGCACTTTTTAGCATCGTTACTCTTAATTGTTGCAAAAGCATTACCTGCATAAATAGGTCTTAAAAAAGTATCTGGCGATATCACTTTAATAATGTCACTTACTTGCGACGTATCAAGATGAGCAGCAATTCGTGGCATCAAATTTTTTCCAAATGTATTTGCTGAACTAACAATGTGAGAATATTTTTCTGCAAGTTTAACAATCACTGGAGCAAAATTTTCTGCTGTAAAGTTTTCATAATGAGCTGCTTCTACACTCAATACCTTTTTAACTACTGGAAGTTCAGATAATTGTTTTGCAGCATCTGCAGAATTTTGACCAATAATTACGGCATGAACATCTGAATCAATTTGAGATGCTGCTGTAGCTGCATTAAGAGTAAATGGTCTTAATTCTTTATTATTGTGTTCCGCTATAAGTAAAACTGCCATTAAATTACCTTCGCCTCATTTTTTAACTTTTGAACTAATTCAGCAACATTTGCTACTTTTATACCTGCTTTTCTTTTTGGAGGATCCTCTACTTTTAATTGTTCTAATCTTGGTGATACATCCACGCCTAAATCAGAAGCAGCAATTTCCTCTATAGGTTTTTTCTTAGCCTTCATTATATTTGGTAGTGATGCATATCTTGGTTCATTCAGCCTAAGATCACAAGTTACAATAGCTGGAACATTTATTTCAATTGTTTCAAGACCTTCATCTATTTCTCTAGTTACTTCTAATTTATTATCTTTAACATCAATCTTAGAGGCAAATGTTGCTTGTGGCCAATTTAATAAAGCGCTCAACATTTGGCCTGTTTGATTACAATCATCGTCTATTGCTTGTTTACCCATAAATACTAAATCTGGTTTTTCTTTATCTACTATTTTTTGTAAAATTTTTGAAACAGCGAGTGGTTCTAAAATTCCATCAACTTTCACATGAACACCTCTGTCTGCACCAACCGCTAAAGCTTTCCTAACAGTTTCTTGAGCTTTTTCTTCACCGACAGTTACTGCAACTACCTCTGTAGCTTTACCAGCCTCTTTAATTTTTACAGCCTCTTCTATTGCATTATCATCAGGAGGATTGGTTGACATTTTAACATTGTCAGTAACTACACCCGTTCCATCTTCTTTAACTCTGATTTGAACGTTGTAATCAATAACCCTTTTTACAGCTACTAAAATTTTCATTAAGCTCTCAATAAATTATTTTCTGAATCGTATGGACTTTCATCTAAGACAGTAGCGTCGTACATTTCACCTAATATATCAACTTGTAATTTGTCGCCCACATTCGAACAATCTGGTTTAACCATCGCGAGCGCTATTGATTTATCTAATCTAAAACCAAATTCACCCCCGGTTGCTCTTCCAACAACTTTTCCATTTTTGAAAATAGGATTATTTCCTAATACATCTGCATCTTTCGTATTATGAACCTCTAAAGTGACCAATTTATTATCAAAACCTTTTTCTCTCCATTTGTTAAGAGCTTCTAATCCAATAAAGTTTCCTTTATTTGGATGAACAAATCTATCAAGACCAGACTCATATGGTGAATATTCAATTGATAATTCTGTTCCAACTAGCTTGTAAGATTTTTCAACTCTTAAACTATTCATAGCTCTAATTCCAAAAGGTTTAATTCCTAAATCTTTTCCTGCTTCCATTAATTTATCAAAAATATGGTTTTGATATTCAATTGGATGATGTAGTTCCCAACCAAGCTCACCCACAAAGTTTACTCTCATTGCATTTACTGGAGCATAGCCAACATTAACATTTTTAGCAGTCAACCATTTGAAATTTTCATTAGAAAAATCGTCTGTTGAAACCTTTTGCATTAATTGTCTTGCTTTTGGACCAGCTACTACCAGAACTCCTGTGCTATTTGTTAGATCTTCAAATATTACAGACCCATCATCTGGCATCCATTTTTGTATCCAATCATGGTCTAATCTTAAATTTGCTCCAGCAGAAACTAGATAATAACTATTTTCCGCTTCTTTCATTATTGTAAATTCTGAATGCACTCCACCTTTAGTGTTCAAAGCATGGCATAAATTTATTCTTCCAATTTTCTTAGGAAGCTTGTTTGCAACTAAATAATCTAAAAATTCCTCTGCTTTAGGTCCCCTAATTCTGCATTTTGCAAACGCAGTCATATCTAAAAGACCTACGTTTTCTTTAACATTTTGACATTCTTTTTTAATAGCATCAAACCATTTCGATCTTCTAAATGACCAATCATCTTTTTGTTCCATTCCGTCTGTTGCAAAAAAATTAGGTCTTTCCCATCCAAACTTCTGACCAAACACAGCACCTAAATTTTTCATTCGTTCATAACAAGGAGCTGTTCTTAATGGTCTTGCCGCTGGTCTTTCTTCATCTGGATAGTGAACAATAAATACATGGCTGTATGCTTCTTCATTTTTTGCTTTCAAATAAGATTTAGTTGCGTAGTTTCCGTAACGTCTTGGTTCAACTCCTAACATATCAATTGTAGGTTCGCCATCAACGATCCACTCTGCTAACTGCCAGCCTGCACCACCTGCTGCTGTTATTCCAAAACTATGTCCTTCATTAATCCAAAAATTTTTAAGTCCCCAAGCTGGTCCAACAATTGGATTTCCATCAGGAGTGTAACAGATTGCTCCATTATAAACTTTCTTAACTCCAACTTCTCCAAACGCAGGCACTCTATGAATTGCACCTTCAATGTGTGGAGCTAATCTGTCTAAGTCTTCTTGAAATAATTCATATTCTGAATTTTTTGATGGCCCTTCTACATAACAAGCTGGTGCACCATCTTCGTAAGGACCTAAAATTAATCCTCCAGCTTCCTCCCTCATATACCATCTACTATCACTATCTCTTAAGACACCCATTTCTGGTAATCCATCTTTTTTTCTTTTTTGAATTGCGGGATGCGGTTCTGTAACAATGTATTGATGTTCAACAGGTATGACTGGAATATCTAATCCTACCATTTCACCTGTTTGTCTCGCAAAATTTCCAGAACAAGAAATAACATGTTCGCACTCTATTGATCCCTTATCTGTTTCCACAATCCATCCATCTTTAGTTTGCCTCATTGATAGGACAGTTGTGTTTCTATAAATTTCTGCTCCTCTATTTCTTGCACCTGTTGCTAATGCTTGTGTTAAATCTGCTGGTTGAATATATCCATCTTCAGGGTGTTGTATTGCGCCAACTAAATCATCTGTATGACATAATGGCCAAATTTCTTTTACTTGTTCTGGTTTCAAAAATTTAACATCTACTCCGATAGTTCGAGCGACGCCTGCGTATTGATGGTATTCATCCATTCTATCTTTTGTGCTTGCTAGACGAATATTTGAAACAACACTAAAGCCAACATTTTTCCCAGTTTCTTCCTCTAATGTTTTATAAAGATTAACTGCATATTTATGAAGTTGTCCAACTGAATAACTCATATTAAATAATGGTAACAAACCTGCAGCATGCCAAGTTGATCCTGATGTTAATTCTTTTCTTTCAACTAGAACAACATCAGACCAGCCTTTTTTTGCTAAGTGATAAAGGGCACTAACCCCTACAACTCCTCCGCCAACTACTACAACTTTAGTTTTTGTTTTCATTCTGCGATTCCTACTAAATTTTTAATTGTTACGAAACAAAAATGTATCTGTTAACAATCAGATTGAGCTTCCAAGGGGGATTGGGCTAGATACCATTGTGGTTAACCAACAGTCTTTTAAAGTGCCCTCGGAGGTGTACTTTTCGACTTGCCAATTGAATTTGTGATAAATCTTATCTTTATCAAGAATGATAACTTCAAATTGAGCCCATTTGTCACTACTTCCAAGTTCAGTTATTGTGTGACTTAGGTGATTGATCATCATGCTATAAGAGTCACTTTTTATCATCATCTTAAAGTTATTTAATGGCCCCGTAACCCTTTTGTTGTTTGGATGTGCAAATTGCCAAGTTTGTTCGATACCACTATCTTTGTAATCAAGATCATTTTGCTGAAGTCCACTAAGTTGAATTTTAACAACTTCTTTAGGGCTTATTGTACTATTTGGGCTTAATAATTCAGCTTTAGAAAATGAAATAGAGAAAAAAAATAATATTAAAACTTTAGAGATTATTAGCAGTTTTTCTAACATCGCTTAAAAATTCTTGTCTCTTTGCATCACTTACAAAGGGTACTGCAAAATATCTTCTATAGACAATGTTATATATGCCACACATATGAAACACTCCTCGTTTTAACCTTCTAATTGGCAAGTTTAAGAAAAATGTAGTGATTGCCAATCTTGGTGAACCATATGTGCAAAAAATTATAGCTTTTTTAGCTTTTAAGTTTCCGATTGGATAACCGTAGTTTCCTACTAACTGTTTAAATTTGAAAGCCCAAGGTGGTGCCAATACTTTATCAATCCAACCTTCAACTATTGCTGGCATTCTAAAGTTCCAAATTGGAGCAATTAGTACAATAGTATCACAATCTTCAATTCTTTTTCTATGATCTAAAACTTCTTGATCAGGTTCCTCTCCAGCAAAAACAGGATCAAATTTCTCTTTATATAAATCAACAACATCTACCTGATTTCCATTTGCTTTTGATTGCTTAACGAATTCGTCTCGAATTGCTGCATTAAATGAATTGTCATTGTAATGCCCATACACCAGGAAAATTTTTTTCATTTTATAAAATTTTTATTCTGTAGTTTTGTATTTACTATTATTAATTATAAATACAAATACAATTGGAAGAATTAAAGTTAAAAGTGTTACAACTATCAATAAAATTCCAAGTTCAGAATAATCTGCTGTGGTTTGTATTTCGCCAGAAACCTTATCTTTAACCTCTCTTGTTACAGTAAATATTTCGTTTAAATATTTTGTTCCTAACGCACTCGCTGATAATGCTAGATTTGTAAACGATGCAAAAACTGCAAAAAAGGTTGCCTTTAAATGTGCTGGAGCATTTTTTGCTATCCAAGCAAGTAAAGGTATCATTGATACTTGGCCAAGCGGAGACTCCAACGCAGTATTAATTAATGCAATAAACCTAGCATCAACAACTCCACCTGTTAACGAGGATGTCCAGTTATGAAAACCATAATACATTCCAACACTGGGTAAAAACAAAATCGCACCCGCAATACTTAGAACTACAATTATTTTAGCAATTGAATTATTTGCCATAAAAGGTCTTAATAATACAATTCCTGCTAATGTTAAAATTGATGCCAATAATGATAGAACAGAAAAAAACTGTTCATTAAATCCAAGCTCATCAATTTCAAACCAAGTTAATCCTGGTCCAGGACCTGGCATAGCTCTAAATACAAAAATAATTACTGCTGTACCTACAATTGTTAATCTTAGTTCCTCAGGTAATTCCTTAATAAGTTTAAACATTAAAAACAAAATGATTATGACTGAGCCAATAAACACAATTTCTTGTGCAAACGGAACCTTAAAGGAACCAATAGACAATGTGAAAATAACAAAAACTAAACTTCCTCCTAATATCCACCAGTTTATTTTTGTTTTTTCGTTACCTCTTTCATCTTTAAATTCTAGACCTTTAGATTTTAAAGTTTGTATTTTTTTATGTCTTAAATAATTTGCTAAAATTACACCTAGTATAGAAACTAAAGGTATTACAAGAGCATAAATGTAGATAGTTCCATATAAATTTATCTTATCGGCCTGCTCAAGGCTTTCCACATCTCTAAACAATATTACATTAACTAATGCAACAAGTACTGTACCGCCAATAATTGCAAACCTTCCAAGTGTCTGCATTGTTGTATGCATTATTTTTATTTGATCTTTAGAATAATCATTTCCTGTTTCATCAACCAAAGGAACTGCCTCAACTGTCATAGCATCGGCTACGACGTCCTGAACCACATAACCAACTGGAGCTAAAATCACGCTTATCACAAACCATGTTTCTACCGAAAATATCTGGGACATATCTTCAGTATGAATAATCAATCCATACATAATTAGTAAGCTAAGAGCTATCAATGAAGCTCCAAAGTAGACCATATAATTTTTTCTCTCCCAGATTAGATCTACTAAATGTCCTAATGGCATTTTTAATGCCCAAGGAATTCCAGCCCAAAACCCTAGGCCTGCTAAAAATGCTGCTGATAAATTTAAATAATCTTTAACAAAAAATGTACCAACAATACCTGTTAAACCAGAAATACCCGCAGCCATATAAACCATTAATGGAGGTAGATAAGTCCATTTAAATTGACGACCCAAATCTAAAAATGTGCTGTCTAAAAATTTAATTATTTTGCTCATTAGTCACTTAAAACTGGAAAAGCTTGTCTAACTTTTAAAAAGTATTTTTGATATTCCATTTTAGTACATTTGTTTTCAATATACTTAATATCATTTTTTTCCATCAATTCTTTTGCCTTTTCGTCTCGTATACCGAGCTGTAACCATAAAACTTTAGCTCCAATTTTAACTGTATCTTCTGCAATAGCATAAACTTCTTTTGATGGTCTAAAAACATCTACAATATCAACCTGATCATTAATATCAGATATTTTAGCAAAAACTTCTTCTCCTAAAATTTTTTGACCCTCAGCTCTAGGATTGACAGGATAAACTTTAAATCCATATTTTTGCATATATTTCATAACTATAGTTGATGCTTTTGTTGGATCGTTACTAACTCCTACCATTGCAATTGATTTATATTTAGAAAGAACTTCTTTAATATCACTCATTTATTATTTTTAATTTGTTCTTCACAAAATATTTTAGCTTCAGGAACTGTCATTGGTTTTTCTAGTTTTTGGCTACCAGCAATACATGCATCTATTGCTCTTTTTTGATTATGATCTTTAAAATTATAAATTACAAACATTGCAACAATAAGAAAAACAACTGTTAAAATATTCTTTATCATTATTTATTTTTCCATTTAGGTTTCCTTTTTTCAAGGAAAGCAGAAATTCCTTCTTTTGCATCCATTGCCATCATATTAAGGGTCATCATTTTACTTGTATAAGCGTAAGCTTTACTTAATGGCATTTCTAATTGTTTGTAAAAAGCTTGCTTTCCAATTTTTATTGTTAAATTAGATTTAGAAGCAATTTTATTTGCTACTTTTAACACTTCTTTGTTTAATTTGGCTTTTGAAAAATTATCATTTATCAACCCTATTTCTTTTGCATAATTTGCATTGATAGGTTCTCCAGTTAAAAGCATTTTCATCATAGGTTTTCGATTTATCTTTCTACTGACAGCCACCATAGGTGTACTACAAAACAAACCAATATTGACACCAGGAGTAGCGAATAATGCGTCTTTAGTACTATAAGCTAAATCACAACTTGCAACCAATTGACATCCAGCTGCAAATGCTGCTCCATGAACTTTAGCAATTACAGGTTTCCTACCTTCAACAATCTGAAGCATTACTTTTGAACAAAGATTAAATAATTTTAAATATTTATCTTTCTTTTTTAAACCTCTAACTTCTTTTAAATTATGACCTGCACTAAATCCTTTACCGGCACCCTCTAATATTATTACTTTAACTTTTTTATCAGCATCTAATTTTTTTAATGTCTTTAATAAATCTGAAAGATTTTTGAATGATAAAGAGTTATAAGTTTTTGGTTCATCAATAATAATTGATGAAACTTCGTTGTTATTTTTTTTAATTTTTATATTGCTTGTCATTTAATCAGTTAATCCGTCAGATCTAGCCTGATTTCTTTCTATATGAATTGGTAAAACTTTGCCATAAATAGCTTTGGAATGTTCTGGTGTATTAACTCTCCATGGATCCAAAACATAAGCAGGAATACACATATATCTTGATTTTTGACCTTCAACTTTTGTTACTCTATGCAAAGTAAATCTTCCTTTAAATATTTGTAAATCTCCTGGCTCTAATTTCAATTGTCTCACTCTAGTTCTATCTCCTGCTATAACTTTTTGAACTTCTTCGAAATTTTCATTTCCTGGTTCTCTAATATTTGGACAGTACTCAAATATTCCTCCCTTCTCAGGTTTTTGTATCATTAAACTGAGTGTAAATTCACAACTATCAAAATGCCATGGGAGTACCCCATCTGGTTTCATAACATTGTACGCATGACATGCTAAAGGATCCGCCCATCTGTAAATAGGTGAAACGCCTAAACAAGCAGATACAAATTTTAAAAGTTCTTCAGTTTCGTAAAGATATTTCATTTCAGAGTCTTTTGGAAAACAATCTGAATTTAAATATCCATTATATCTATTCATAAAAGTTCTTTTTGGATGATCTTTTGGTAATGAAGGATCGTCCTTCGCATACAAGTATGCATTTATACTTTCTTTAGACATATAAACTTCATCTAATTGTTTTTCTAACTCAGAATTCATTACCTTAAGTGATTTAGGTAAAATAAAATTTGGAATTGTTGAACAACTATATTGATCAAGTTCTTCTTTACATTTTTTAATAAGATTTTTAATTATTGGTGAATTTAAATCGTATATTGGATATTTTTCTAAATCTACAATAGTCTTAAGTCTATCGTTCATTTAAGTTTATTTTAACTTTCCCTCTTCTCTCATTTTTGCTCTTATCTTAGTAGCTGATATTTTTTGAGTTTCTTCATCCAAAACTATTTCCTCAATCTTATATCCAACTCCTCTACCATAACAAATATTTGTAATATTAGGTACTAACATTATTTTAAATTGTCCTTCAAATTCAGGATTTAATCTATCTTCAATGTTTTTTTTTACTGTTTCGAAATCAAAAGGATTATCGTCTACACCTTGCACATCTCTAATTTGAATACAAACTTGTCCTGTTTTTTTAATAATTTCTTTAAACAAAGTATAATGTCCATCGTGAAAAGGTTGCCATCTGCCTAGCATTTGCGCTGTTGGTTTTTTGTTATCCCATTTATATGTCATTTTTTTATCTCCTTTATTATTTTTGGTGCCCAATTTTTTGCATCCTGAGTTGTTACATGAAAATCAAAATTCTTAGGATTAACAAACATTTGATTAGTGTCTTCAAACCTTCCCTTTTTAATAGTGTCGACCCACACTCTAAAATCTGCTGGAAATAAGCTTCTTGCTTCAGGGGTTGGTGCAATGAAATCTGCGATTACATAATTACCTTCTCCTTTTAATTTTAAAGCTGCTTCAGCCATTCTTTTTGCTTGTCTTACCCTTCCTTCTTCTGAAAAATCCCAATCATTTGCAGCTTTTCTTACTTCGTCTGCATTTAATCTTTTTGCATTTAAGAGTGGTGCCATTTCGTTTGCTAGAGTTGTTTTACCAGCTCCAGGTAAACCCATTACTAAAATAATTTTCATTAAATATCTTCTAACGGATGATGGGACATTAATTCAAGTCCATTTTCACCTACAAGATACTGTTGTTCAAGTTTTACACCTTCTTTACCACCAACTTTACCAATATAACTCTCAAGTGTAATTGTCATGTTCTTCTCAAAAGTTCCACTTTCTTCTCCACCATCAGTTGGATATCTTATTTGAGGCCACTCATCACACAACCCAATTCCATGAACCATACATGAATACCTATTTCCATAATACTCATCAGGCAAAACCCAAGATTTTTTTATAAATTCTTTAAAACTCATTCCTGGTTTTATTAATCTAAAATTATGTTCAATTTGATTTCTAGCCATTGAATATAGTTTTTTTTGCTCATCATTAAATTTATGTCCAACTACAAAGGCTCTTGATATGTCAGCACAGTATCCATAGGGACCAACCATATCTGTATCAAAAGCAACAATTTCTCCTTGTTGCATAACTTTATTACTACTCTCTTGCATCCATGGATTTGTTCTTTCACCAGACGATAAAATCCTACACTCAATCCACTCACCTCCATTTTCAATATTCGTTTTATGTAAAATTGACCACAATTCATCTTCAGTCATTCCTGGCTTAAGATCTGATCTCATTTTTGATACACCTTTTTCTGCAACTTCTATTGCAGCTTTCATACAAGTCAATTCATCAGGTGATTTTATTACTCTTGCTTGTTCTAAAATCAATTTTGCATCTACAACTTCAATTCCTTCTTTATTTAAAGCTGTAACCGCAGGACCATTTAAAACATCGATTGCAATTTTTTTAGTTTTAAAATAATTTTTTGATAAATCTTTAACTTCATTTATCCATTTTGATAATTGTAAATTTGCTTGATCTCCATTGCTAAAATAATCCCATGTGATTGCAGGTCTAATTTCGTCAATTAGATTTAAATGCTTCGATAATATTTCACAATTAAAATACTCATAAAGAATGGTTGGTCCATTGACCGGTACAAAACAATATCTTGTTAAGTTATGCATGTTATAGACACTCATGTTTACAGTATCTAAAGCATAACGAACATTCACTGGATCAAATAGAATACAAGCTTCTAAATTGTTTTTTACTAATTCTTTTCTAACTCTATCTAAACGATATGATCTTAACTTATCAAAATCAATTTCATCTTCTCTTAATCTTTTTTTAGTAATAAAATTTTGTCTTGGTTTTATCTCAGGAGCTATTTTTCTACTAAACCTCATAATACTCTATACAAACCTAACCATGCGTTAACATCTTTGCTTGCAATATAGTCGGATTTAAAAAATTCTACTTCTTCCCACTTCTTGCTATCTTTGAGTATATCAATTTTTTTATCAAAACCATACTCTTCATGAATTCCTTCATTAATTGTGAAACAAATTAAACCACCTGGTTTTGTTATTCTTATAAATTCATCTAATGCATTTGGTTTTACATGCCCAAAAGTAAATGTTCCAACACACATAACTCCACCATAAAAGTTGTCCTCAACTTCTATTGATTTATTTAAATCAACCTTTACTAATTTTTGATAAAGATCTTTTGGTACAGTGTCTAATAAAGTTTGAGATAAATCTGCTCCATGAAAATTTTTAAAACTATATTTTTTAAGCTCTAATCCCACTAAACCTGTTCCACATCCAGCATCAAAAATTAAAGTATCTTTATTTTTCTCATATTTATTAAATATTTCAGCGGTTTCTTTGGGTCCAGTATAGTTCCAATCAACCATGTCTTTATTATATTTATCTTTGTCTCCCCACTCATCGTAGTACTTCATAACTTCATCTGTGGTTTTAAGTTTATAAATTGGAATTTTGTTTCCTACGTCTTTTTGAGCCATTAGCTTCTCATTTTTTGACCACTTGGATCGTAAAGTGGTTCTTTAATAATTGAACAATTAAATAAATCTCCATTTATCTCTACTTGAATTTTATTTTCAGATTTAATTTTTTTTTGATCAACAAAAGTAAACGCTACACTTTTGTTTACAAAATGAGCAAACCCACCTGAAGTTACATAGCCAATACTTTGATCTCCATTCAAGACGGCTTCATTATTTGTTACATCAATTTCATTTGTTTCAACAATTAATGGTACGAGTTTATTTGAAGAATTTTCCTTTTGTGCACTTTCTTTACCAATAAACTCTTTGTCCCAATTTATAAAAGCATCTAAGCCTGTCTCTTTTGCAGTAAAATCAGGTCTATAATCTAAAGTCCAAGCTCCCCAATTTTTCTCCAACCTCATTGACATTAATGCTCTTCCACCAAAAGGTTTAATATTAAATTCTTTTCCAGCTTCCATTAATTCTTCATAAAGTTTTAGTTGATAGTGAGGTGCTACATAAATTTCATAACCGAGTTCGCCAGTAAATGAAATTCTATTTATTATAGCTGGAACTCCACCAACAAACATTCTTCTAGAATCTCTAAACTTAAATTTTTCATTTGAAACATCATCTCTTACAATTTTTTCCAAGACTTTCCTTGAATTTGGTCCTGCAATAGACAAACCATGATACTCATCAGATCTATTAGAATAACTTAAATTAAATTTATCTATGTGACTCTCAAACCAACGTCTATGCATTTCTTGAGCAGCTCCAGAACCAAATACCATAAATTCATTTTCATCTAAACAAGCAACCGTTAAATCACCACATAATTTTCCTCTATACGACAACATTGGAGATAAAGATATTCTTCCTGGTTTTGGAAGTCTTCCAGCCATTATATGATCTAAAAATTTTCTAGCATCAGGACCTTTGAATTCGTGTTTTGAAAAGTTGGCAACTTCGATTAAACCAACATTTTCTCTTACATTAATAACTTCTTTTGAAACATAGTCATGTGATCTTGATCTTTTAATAGTAGGTTCTTCATGAGCATCTTCTTTATTATTTGCAAACCACAAAACATTTTCTAATCCAAAGCTATCTCCCATAACAGCACCTTGATTTACAAAACGATCATACAGTGCAGTAGTTTTTTGTTTTCTTCCCTTTGGTAAAGTTTCGTTTGGAAAAGTCATAATAAATCTTCGCTCATAATTTTCTGAGGATTTTATTGTTCCATATTGAGGTGATGCATAATCTCCAAATCTTGCAACATCCATTGCCCAAACGTCAATTGATGGTTCTCCGTCAATAATCCATTCTGCTATACATTTTCCAACACCACCGCCTTGGCAAAATCCAGCCATAACACCAACAGCAACCCAATAATTTTTCATTCCTGGTACTGGACCAATAAGAGGGCTTCCATCTGGACCAAAAGTAAAAGGTCCATTAACTATATTTTTTATTCCTGCCCGCTCTAATGCTGGCATTCTCTCAAACCCAATTGCCAATCTATCTTCAATGTTATCTAACTTTGGCTCAAGTAACTCATGTCCAAAATTCATTGGTGTGCCTTCAACTTTCCAAGGAGTTGATTTTGGCTCATAAGTTCCAAGCAACATTCCTTTTCCTTCTTGTCTAAAGTAAATATTTCCCTCAAAATCTGTTCCAATTGGTAATCTTTGGTCACCCATTGCTTCAATTTCTGGAATAGGTTCAGTGATCAAATAATGATGCTCCATTGGTTGAACTGGAAGATTAAGCCCAGCTAGTTGACCAACTTCTCTTGCCCAAAGTCCTCCTGCATTAATTACTATTTCAGCATTGATGTTTCCTTTTTCAGTAAAGACATCCCAAGTTCCATCCTCTTTTTGTTTCGTATCCTTAACAACTGTGTGAGTATAATATTTTCCACCATGAACTTTTGCGGCTTTTGCAAAAGCATAAGTAACTCCTGATGGATCAACTTCACCATCAATAGGATCCCATAAAGCTAACAAATATCGAGATGGATCAATTAACGGATGTTTCTTTTTTACTTCTTCTAGAGAAATAAACTCTTGATCAAGCCCCATGTATCTCGCTTTTGATCTTTCTCTCTTTAAATAATCAGCCCACACTTCATTTGAAGCTAAATAAAAACCTCCACTAGGTTTAAATCCTGTTGAATGACCAGATTCTTTTTCAATCTCTTTATATAAACCAATTGTGTAAGCCATCATCCGAGAGATGTTTGGGTCAGAAGAAATTACATGAACATTTCCGGCAGCATGCCATGAAGAACCTGATGTTAGTTCATTTCTTTCAAGTAAAATACAATCTTTTAATCCAAATTTTGATAAATGGTAAAGAATAGAACATCCAACTACACCACCACCTATGATTACAACTTTGGCATGTTTTTCCATTAATATTTAATTTCCTTATTTACTTTTTTAAGAGATTTGTCTGTTCCATGATGAAAATGTTTGCTCATGTCTGGCATATATTTCATTGAAATTGGTTTTTTACCAATCGCAACTGACATTTCTCTAACATGGTGAGCTTCAGCTCCACAACAAATACCAATAAAATTTATTTTATTTTTTACACAATCTTTTGCAAACTCGGCCATTTCAAATCTGTTACAAAATAAATTATCTAAAGCAACTGGGAATGCATTTCCACCTGGAATACAGTCACATCCATGATCTGTGATATTCAAGAAACCAGGTTCTTCCTCTGTAGTTCTGTAAGGAACTGGAAGCCCTGATACATGACATGAAACTTTGTCTCTAACTTTTTTTAAAAGTTTCATTGTCATCTCTGGTCCTCTATAACAATTTAAACCAACTACATCAGCGCCTAGATCTTCCATCATCTTACATGCATCCTCAGCACTATGACCTTCTCTAGTTTTATCCCCTCTAGGGATTGCAAAATTACAAACTGCAATAAGTCCAGCATCTTTAATTGCTTTTAATGCAATTTTCATTTCGTCAGTCCAACTTATTGTTTCAGCAATAACAAAATCAACACCAGCTTCTTTTGCCCAAGCTACTTGTTCTTCATACATTTGTTGACACTGTTTATGAGTATTGGCATCACCTGGATCAAATACATTGGTGTTTGCCACATCTCCACAAACCATAAGATCTAAATCTTTAAACTCAGCTGCAGCATCTTTTGCAATTTTAAGAGCACCTTTTTGCATTGGTTCTAACAAGTGTTCTTTGCCAATTATTCTCAACTTTTCTCTATGACCATAATAAGTAAATGCCTGAACAACATCTGAACCAGCTCTAATAAATTCTCGATGTAATTGAGTTACTACCTCTGGATGTTCTAAAACCACTTCTGGAACAAATGGACCTGCTGAAAGATAACCTCTTCTTTCCATTGCAAAAAGATAGCCTTCTGCACACATTATTGGACCTTCATTTAATCTTGTAATTAGATCTTTTTTCATAATTTACCCTCTCATTTTGTTAAGTTGGTTGCAACCCACTTATGAAACATCAAAGTAGGAGTATCCATTACAGGTGAAAAATTCCCACCATTGTAAGCTGGGGAATTTCGCCCGTTTTGCATTCCTTCTATTGCAGTTACATCTTCATTCATAACTTCTTGCCAAAATGCAAAATTTTTTTCTCTTATATCTTTAAACTCATCACTGGAGGCACTTTCGTCTCCAACATAATATAATTCAAAATGTTCTTTAGTTTGATTGTTAGAAATTGGCTCTAACCAAAATGCATAGAAATGATCAATATGTATTCCTAACATTACGTTTGGATATAATGATACATATTCAGATTTTTCAGAAAGTTCAGTTGGCCAGTTAGGAAAGCATTTAAATTTAATATTTCCATCAAACTGTTGTGAATATTTATTACTTCCTTGTCCTGAAAAATTAAAATTCTCATCTTCAATATGATAGTGATCCGAAATATTTGAAACTTTATTTAGTTCTGGATGTATCCATGGCAAATGATAGCTTTCACAATAATTCTCAATTGCAAATTTCCAATTACTATTTACAGTCATATTAAAATATCCGTTATCAGTCGAATGTCTTATTAATTTTTGATCTTTTTTAGAAATAAACTTAGACCATCTATCCTCTAGAGGTTTAATAAAATCTTCAAATGGTTTTGCATTAGAATTAATATTAATAAAAATTAAATCCATCCAAATATTTGATTTAATTTCTTTTAAGTTACTCTTGTTTTTATCGAACCCTTCAACCTCATTTTTTCCTAGTCCTCCTATGTGTGGAGTAACAGTTAATTTTCCATTAAAATCATAGGACCAGGAATGATAGGGGCATCTTATTACATTTTTTAATTTACATTCCTGATCAACTAATTTGAAACCTCTATGACTACAAACATTGTGAAAAACTTTTACTTCATTCTCTTTGTTTCTAACTATTAGTATTGGTATTCCTAAAAGATTAAAAGGTTTTGCATCGCCTGGATTTGGTACAGAACTTGCAACCCCAATCATCGTCCAATTATTTTTAAATATTTTTTCTTTCTCAAACTCTAAATAATCATTATTCAAATAGCATTCATTAGGTAATCCATGAGCTTTCTCTATAGGATTTTTAACAACTTCTATTTTATTGGGATCTAAGATGTCTGATAATTTTTTATTTAAATTCATAAACCTCCTTTTTTTAATTAATTAAAAAATTAATCGAGGCTTAAAATTATCTTTCTCTAATTATGATTTGTTGAAAAACAGTTTTGCAATTTAAAATATAAACAAATTCTTTGAAAAAAAAATTTGCAGAAAAAGTCATGGTAAAACCCTAAACAAAAATTTAGGCCAGTTAAAGACAATTTTACTGCAACCAATAGTTGAATTAAATTTGCATTATAAGCCTCGATATGTTCAATTTAACTTTTAAATGAATCAAATGTTGGGAGAAATAATGAAGATTAAAAGAATACTTCTTTCACTAGCTGTTGTGTTTGGTCTTACTTCTTTTGGAAGTGTTGCAAATGCAGCTTGTGGAAATATAACGATTGCTAATATGAACTGGGCTTCAGCAAACTTTATGGCTGAGGTTGATAAGATCATATTAGAAGAAGGTTATGGATGTTCAGTAGAATTAGTACCTGGTGCTACAATGCCTACGTTTACATCTATGCAAGAAAAAGGTGAGCCAGATGTTGCTCCTGAGTTTTGGGCTAACGCTGCTATCATCGCTTTGAATAAAGCTGTTGATGAAGGAAAAATGCACTCACTTAATAAAGCGCCAATTACTGGTTTGGGTGAAGGTTGGTGGGTATTACCTCACACACTTAAAAAACATCCTGAGTTAACAACTGCTGAAGCTATTTTAGCAAGACCGGATTTGTTTCCTCACCCAGAGGATCCATCAAAAGGTGGTTTCCACATTTGTCCTCCAGGTTGGAACTGTGAATTAAGTAACAGAAACCATTTTAGAGCTTGGGACATGGAAGCTAAAGGTTGGGCTATTGTTGAAACAGGTTCTGCTGCAGGACTTGACGGATCAATTGCTAAAGCTGCTGAGCGAGGAGAAAACTGGTTTGGTTATTATTGGTCACCAACAGCTATTATTGGTAAATATGATATGAGAGCTGTGGATATGGGTGAATGGGGTGGTAAAGACAACTGGGATGGTTGTATTGTTTTACCAGAGCAAGAATGTGCTAACCCTAAAAAAACTTCATGGACAAAATCTGAAGTTTACACAATCGTAACTGATAATTTCAAAAAAACAGCTGGAAACGCTGGTATGGAATACTTTAAGAAAAGAACGTATCCAGGCCCAGTTATGAACGGTATGTTAGTTTGGATGGGTGAAAACCAAGCTGAAGGTGCTGATGCTGCAATTGAATTCCTAAAAACACAAGAAAGTGTTTGGAGTAAATGGGTTTCAAGTGATGCTGCAAAAAAAATCAAAAAAGCACTTTAATTAAAAATATTATCAAACCCGCCTAGGCGGGTTTGATTAAATAAAAATTATGGACTTCTTTAATAAAATTCCTGTAATGGATAGAACGGCTCTTAGAGAGCTTAAAAAAGGAATTGATTCTAGTTTCAAAGAATTTTCTAGAGCGTATGGTGATGGTATTGAAGGTTTTTTTGATCCACTTTTACATTTTTTAATTTGGTTAGAAAAATTATTAGTAAATAGTCCTTGGCCTTTAGTAATCGGTGTATTTGCTTTATTAGCTTGGATTGGATCAAGAAGTGTTAAACTTGTTATTGGTACAGTGGTTTGTTTCTTGGTAATTGGCTACTTCGGAATGTGGAAAAATTGTATGGCTACAGTTGCTATAATTTCTGTTTCAACATTAGTTTGTATTGTAGTTGGAATTCCAATTGGAATTGTCATGTCAAAATCTGCAAGAGCAGAAAAAGCAATTTTACCTGTTTTAGATATGATGCAAACTATTCCAAGTTTTGTATATCTTATACCTATAATTATGCTTCTAGGTATTGGTAAAGTTCCAGGACTGCTCGCAGTTTGTATTTATGCTCTACCTCCAATAGTTAGATTAACAAACCTTGGAATTCGAGAAGTTGATAAAGAGACTTTAGAGGCTAGCGAAGCTTTTGGGGCAACCCCAATGCAAAAATTAAGGTCAGTTCAAATACCACTTTCTCTACCAACCATTTTTGCAGGGATCAATCAGACAATTATGATGGCTCTAGCAATGGTAGTAATTGCTTCAATGATAGGAGTAAAAGGATTGGGAGTTCCTATTTTACAGGCCATTTCTAACCAATATTTAGCCCTTGGAATGATGAATGGTTTGGCTATTGTGGCTCTAGCAATTATCTTTGATAGAGTAACTCAGCAGTACGGACAAAGAATTCAAAAGCACAGAGGCCAACTGAAGAAGTAAATTTACCTCAATCGAATTTTCTAGACTCATATTTCAAAATAAATAAATATCCAAGAAAATGAATTTTTCTTTGGAAATAGGTCCTAAAACTGACATCGAAACAGTTCCTGCTGTTAGTGACGTTTACATTACAATGCTGCCTGGCGGAGACTATAAAGAGACAGCTGAAAAAGCCATAGAGCTAGTAAAAAAAGGTTTTAATCCGGTACCTCACTTTCCAGCAAGATCAATGCAGGATGAAAACGAACTTAAAGATTATGTTTCTAGATGCAAAGATGGAGGGGTAAAGCAAGCCTTGATTATTGGAGGCGGAAGAGAGCCAGCAGGAAAATTTGATAGTTCCTTTCAACTTTTAGAGACAGGTTATTTTGAAAAAATGAAAATAGGAATTGCTGGACATCCCGAGGGGAGTCCTGATATATCCGATTCAGAATTAGAAAAAGCTATGATAGATAAAAAGCCTTATGCTGATTATATTGTAACGCAGTGGTTACTTGATCCTCAGCCTATTATAGATTTTATTTCTAAGCAAAGCGTACCAGTGCATGTGGGAATTACTGGGCCATTAAAAATATCTAGCTTAATTAAATTTGCTAATATTGTAGGGGCAAAAAATTCCTTAAACTTTCTTAAATCTAATTTTACTAAGGCATTAGATTTATTGAAACCTAAAGACCCTAATGATTTAATTGGGAAAGTTAAATCGCACACTGATAACTTCCACATTTATACATTCGGCGGCTTGAAGGAAACTAACAAGTGGTTGAAGGAGAATAGTTATGTCTAATGAATTTGACTATACTAAACTAAAACATGTTACTTCTGTTGATCAATCAGATAGAGAAGTACCATACAACTTAAGACAAAGTGGGCCAACAAAAGTTGAAATGCTAATTTCAACAAGGGTAAGAAAATCACCTTATTGGCATTTATCAATGCAGGCAGGTTGTTGGAGAGCAACTGTATACAATCGAATTTATCATCCAAGAGGTTATGTAAAACCTGAAGATGGTGGAGCTATGGTTGAATACGATGCGATCGTAAACCACGTAACAATGTGGAACGTTGCTGTTGAGAGACAAATAAGAGTAAAGGGTCCAGATGCAGAAAAATTTACGGACTATGTAATCACTAGAGATGCAACAAAAATTTCTCCAATGAGAGCAAGATACGTTATTTTATGTAACGCTTATGGTGGAGTTTTAAATGATCCAATTCTTTTAAGAATTTCAGATGATGAGTTTTGGTTTTCATTATCAGACTCTGATATTGGAATGTATTTACAAGGTGTTAATGCTGATGGAAGATTTAATTGTACTATTGAAGAAATTGATGTCAGTCCAGTTCAAATACAAGGACCTAAATCAAAAGCATTAATGAAAGATCTATGTGGCGATCAAGTTGATTTTGATAATATGCCTTTCTACGGCTTAGCAGCTGCTAAAGTTGGAGGAAGAGATGTTGTTATTTCTCAGTCTGGTTTCTCAGGTGAAGCTGGTTATGAGATTTATTTAAGAAATTCAACTTTGTATGCTGAGGATATGTGGAATGCTGTGCTTGCTGCTGGAAAAAAACATAGCTTGATGGTTATTGCTCCTGCTCACCATAGAAGAATTCAAGCGGGTATTCTTTCATGGGGACAAGACATGGATCAGCAACACAATCCGTTCCAATGTAATTTAGGTTATCAAGTTTCTTTGTCTGGAAAAGGAGAATGGAACAAAACTGCTGATTATGTTGGTAAGGCTGCACTAGAAAAAATGAAAGAAGAATTAAAAGCAGGAAAAAAACCTTACAAACTTCAATTAGTTGGTATGGAATTAGGTGGTAAACCTATTGATAATTATGCACCTGACTTTTGGTTAGTTTCCCCAGAAAGTGGTGGTGATCCAGTAGGATTTTTAACATCACCATGGTGGCACCCTGAAAAGAAAACAAATATTGCAATGGGATATGTTCCTTTCGATGGAACGTTAAATGCAAATGGTTTTCCAAAAGGAAAAGTGGGAACTAAATATAAAGTTCATCTACCAGAACAATATTCAGAAACTCCAGGAACACCTGTAGATGCTGTTGTGGTGGATATTCCATTCAAAGAGTCTTTCAACGCAAATACAAGAGAAGTTGTAAAAGGCTAAAATTTACTAAGGGGGAGCTAATTT
The DNA here is from genome assembly GCA_902573755.1 of uncultured Pelagibacteraceae bacterium. Classification (GTDB taxonomy): domain Bacteria; phylum Pseudomonadota; class Alphaproteobacteria; order Pelagibacterales; family Pelagibacteraceae; genus Pelagibacter. The sequence goes on along the minus strand of CACGLD010000001.1, from coordinate 119,516 downwards.
CAGCTCCCCTTTTCAATTCTAATGACCAAAAGTTTTCTAATAGCAGTTTGCATTATCATTGCTATTGCTTTAATAATATTTCCATTAATTGTTTCTTATAAAGCTCAAAAAAATAAAAATAAAAAAAATTAATGTTTGCTGAATTTTTAAATATAATTTTAAAGTCAATAAAATTAGACAAAACTCTTTATTCGGATAATAAAAATTTTGGAGAAGCGTCAATATACTTTGCTGGTATTATAATGATCCTAGATGGTATCGCTGGCGCAGTAGCAGCTAATACCATTATTAAAACAGCTATTGCAATGTCTGGTCTAACTGCAATAGTTACTTGGCTAATATGGGCAATTTTTATTTTTGTAATTGGAGTTAAATTATTTCCTGATAAGCAAACTAAAGTTTCGTTCAAAAAAGTTTTAACAGCTGTTGGATTTGCACATGCCCCTGGTTTATTAAGATTTTTTGCGGTCACACCAGATTTAATGATACCAATAATTTTTCTCACTCAGTTCTGGATTTTTGCAGGTTTAATAATTTCAACTAAACAAATATTAAGTTTAAAATCTAATTTTAAATCTTTTGGGATTGTACTTTTATCCTTTTTAATTATTGCATTTTTATCTATCTCATTTGTAATGAGTAGAATGAATATGCTCCCAGTAAGTCAAATCAGTTAAAGTGGAAATAAAGTCTTAGATACTCTACAAGATTTACATAATTTAAACCCGGTAAGAATTAAATTTTGAGTAACACTTTCGTCTTCCTCTTTGCATTCATCACAAATATTGTTTAATTCTTCAGTATCTACCTTTAGATTTTTTTCATCAATTTTATCAATCATTATCTGTCAAACCAGCACCTGCCGCACCCTCTTTTAAACTGTCACTCTCTTCAACAAAAGTCTCTTCAGATAACTTGTATAAATTATTCCATTCTTCGTCTGTAAAGTTATCTTCATTTTCAAGTAGATTGACCTCAATTGTATTCGCTATCTTTGGAAATTCTTGATCAATAAAATTTGAAAAAATATTTACATTTAGATTTAGTAACATTTTTTTTTCATCTATTTTTACATTAATTTTTTTTCCAATAATTTCTGATGAACGACTTATGAAGGAAATAAAAATTATTGGATAAGCAACATTTTTAAACTCAATTTTTTTTAAATTTTCTAAAACATTTATTTGATCTAAAAAACTAACACCTAAAGTAATTGGACAGTAAGGATTCTTCAATGAAGAGTTATTTTCACTAATTAAACTTAAACTTTCAAATTTACTTTTATTTTTTTGATTTAAATATTCATTAAGGTGCTTAATACCCGGTAAACTAAATAGCTCTAACAATCTTATACTTTTTCCTGTTTCCTCGGAAACTCCCCAAGAATATCCTGCCGCCTTTGAAGCTCTTTTAACAGTAGTTTCAATTTCACTCAGTGATTTCATTATTAAATATTGGTTTTATATACCCACTGCTCGTCATAATTTTTTAGCTCATTTGGAAGTGGCGCTCCTTGAAACATACAGATTCTTAACCATTTGTCAGATCGTGGATCAAATTTTAATGCCCCAAAAAAAGACAATTTTAGTCTAAGCATATCAATTGGCATTAAATCTTTACCAATTGTATTATCTTGTATTTCTGAATAAGGAAATTTTTCTACAATGAATGCTCTCCTTACAACATGTCTTAATTCAGAATTTGATGTTAAAAATTCAGCAATAGTTAAACTATTTTTTGAGACTAATAATTTATCATAAAGTTTTTTTATATCTCTTGCTATTGCTAACGGCTGTTCTAATTCTGATCCATGCTCCTCAAAACGATCCGCTAATCTAGGTTCCTCTTTATTTTTTGAAATAAACCAAAAGTTTTTATTATTTTCTTTTTCATCAAAATTAATATCTAAAATGTTTGGATACTTTTTTTCGATAATATTTTGCAATTCTTCAACTTTTCGATACGTTGGAATATTGAAATATTTTTCTTCATCTGAACTCATTTCTTTCACCAAAGGATTTACTATATTGTTGTAGGGTTCCATCATTATTGAAACAATGTATTCAATGCATTCCTCGCAAGTATTGTCCTCCAGCCATTGATATATTTTGTTAAAAGGATATTCGATCTCAAAATTAAAATCTTTGTTTATAAAGTTTAAAAATTTTTCAACATCTTTTAGTAATGATGTGATTTTTGTTTGCTGATATTCACTATCAGTATTCCAGCTTGTTATATTTTTTAAAGATTTTTTTACACAATCTATAAACAAATCACTATCTTGACTTTCTACATCTTTGATTTCTCTAATTTTCTTAAGTGCTTTTTCTCTACTTAAAATCCAATTATTTAATAGAGTTGGGTGATTGACTATAAATGGAGCCATACCTAAGCCTGTGGAATTACCTATTCCCAAGTTTTTACAAATATTATCATCTAACTTAACGGCTGTTTTTGGATTTTTATAATAAGCAACATGATTAACTTGATCAAAAGTAAATTGTCTTACCAAATATACCAACATCATTTCTAATCTGAATGGGCCATTAATTTCTTCACGATTTTTAATTCTAAATCGATCTGCTAGACCAAACTTACCAGAGCCATATACTGCTGTAGTCCTATATAAATAGCCTACTTTTGATAATAAGTTTAAATCTGGCTGCTGACCTTTGCTCAAACTTTCAACTACGTGATTATAAATTCTTACTGATTTGTTTGCTCTCGATAAGGTTAATTCTTTATAAGAAAGTCTACCAACTTCTTGTTTTGGAACTTCATTTTTTAATCTTTCAATATCTTTTTTTGTAGGAACTCCATCATGTAATGTAAAAGCTGCATCCCATTTTGTTGCGATAACTCTATCTGATCTTTCTTCATCTTTGATTTCATTTGCAAAACAAACTAAAGAATAAACTCTTTTATTTTTTTTAAATGAATAAACAGCTTCTCCAAAACCATTTTCGTTTAAATTAAATAAATCTCTTTTATACTCCCACTCTTTAAATTCATTAAGAAAACTTCTTAAAAAAGATAATTTTGATTGATGAAAAGATCCTAGCCTTGATAATTTCATTATCTTGTTTGGGTCTCTTAATTCAACTTTCATAATTAAATAGCTTTATAAAAATTGTACCAGTTATTTCCAAGTATTCCATGTGTCTCGGTTTCTGAAAAACCTGCTTTTTTTAGACCTTTTTCAATATTTGAGAACCCTCTTGCATCAAGAAACCAGTCAGGTTGTTTTGGAAAACCTGGTTTATTTTTCGAACCTTCACCATAATTTTTACTTTTAGACCAAGAACCATTTCTCATCCACTCAACAACAGTATCTGGGTGATCTAAACAAAGATCTGATCCTATTCCTATTTTTTTTACATCCATTATTTCAGATGTTTTTGCCACCATTTCACAAAAACTATCTAGAGTACAATTTGTGTTATCTTTTAAGTGATGAGGGTATAATGATAAACCCAACATACCACCACTATCACTTAAAATTTTTAATAAATCTGAGGATTTGTTTCTTTTAGCTGGATGCCAAAAAGATGGATTGGCATGAGTAATTGCAATTGGTTTTTGACTAAACTCAATTGCATCTATAGTACTTTTTTCTGCAGAATGTGACATATCAACTACAAGGCCAACTCTATTCATCTCTCTTATAACCTCACGTCCAAAATTTGTAACTCCACTATCTACTTTTTCATAACAACCTGTTGCTAGCAAAGACTGGTTATTATAAGTAAGTTGCATAAATCTGCATCCTAATTGATGAACCTTTTCAACAAGATTTATGTCATCTTCAATTGGTGAACAGTTTTGAAAACCAAAAAATATTGCAGTTTTGTTTTCTTTATTAGCTTTCTCAATATCTTGGAAATTCTTACCAAGAAAAATTAAATCAGAATTTTCATGAAATAATTTTTCCCATTTTTTAATTTCAAGTTGTAATTCATCAAAATCTTCATGGTAGACAATGGTAACATGAACAGCATCTAATCCAGCAGATCTATTGATCTCAAAGATTTTCCTAGACCAATTACAATATTGAAGATTATCAATTTTATAATTCATAGTATGCTTAACTCTAATCAATATGTATTTTAAATACTATTAATTTTATTGAAATTTTAAGTTAATTTTGAAATAAACAGATTGATCAATTTTCATGAAAAAAAATAGTAAATTAAAAGTTTCAATCATAATGGGAAGTCAATCTGACTATAAAGTAATGAAACTAGCCGAAAAAACCCTAAAAAAAATTGGAGTTTCATTTGAAACAAAAATTATATCTGCTCACAGAACACCACAAAGAATGTATGAATATGCTGCAAAAGTTGAGCAAAATAATATAGGAGTAATTATTGCGGGTGCTGGAGGATCTGCTCATCTTCCAGGTATGGTATCAGCACTTACACATGTGCCAGTACTTGGTGTTCCTGTTGAAAGTAAAAAACTTAAAGGTTTGGATAGTTTGTTATCAATTGCACAAATGCCTAAAGGAATTCCTGTAGGAACGCTTGCTATAGGAGAGGATGGCGCTATTAATGCTGCTTTATTAGCTGCAGCAATAATTGCTAATAATAATTCAAATGTTCGAAAAAAACTTAAAAATTTTAGAACATCACAAACTAAATCTGTAAAGAAATCTCCAAAATAAAATGTCAGAAATTACTCTTGGTATCATTGGGGGTGGTCAACTTGGAAGTATGCTTGCAATTGCGGCTAAAAAATTAAATGTTAAAACTGTTGTTTTTTGTGATGACATAGATGCGCCAGCACAAAATTTTTGTAATCAATTTGTTAATGGAAATTATGATAATAAAGAAAAGATATCAGAATTTATAAATCAGGTTGATTTGGTCACTTATGAATTTGAAAATATTCCTTATGAAACATTAAATGAAATAAACAAATTTAAACCTGTTTTGCCAAAGCCCTCTGTCAACAGATTAATTCAACATCGATTGGCTGAAAAAGATTTTGTTAATAAATTAAATATTAGAACAACCAGATATGTTTCAATCGAAAAAAAATCTGACATAGATGCTTTAGAAGATTTTTTGCCAGGAATATTAAAAACAACAACACTTGGTTATGATGGTAAAGGTCAATATCCAATTAAATCAGGTGATGATCTTAATTCATTGAATATTGATTTTTCAAAAGGATATATTCTTGAAAAATTTGTAAAATTAAAAAAAGAGATTTCAATTATAATCACAAGATTTAGTAATAATAAATATGAAATTTATGAACCAATAGAAAACACTCATGAAGATCAAATTTTAAAATATTCAAAAATACCTGCTGAAATTAATGAAAAAATTTTTAATCAATCTAAAGATTGGGCAATGCTAATAGCTGAAGAACTTAAATATGTTGGAACTTTGTGTGTAGAATTTTTTATTGATAGAAATGATAATCTTTATGTTAATGAGATTGCTCCAAGAGTACATAATTCAGGACATCTAACAATAAATGCTTTTAATGTGAGTCAATTTGAAAATCACGTAAGAGCTGTTTGTGGTTTAGAACAAATTCCTTTAAAAAAAATATCTAATGCTAAAATGATGAATTTGCTTGGTGATCAAATTACTCATTATAGAAATATGCAAAAGTTTAATGACAATGAATTTTTCTTTGATTATTTGAAAAAAGATATAAAAGAAAAAAGAAAAATGGGTCATATCACAACTTTAGTATAAATGTTAAAATCAATAGAAGGTAATTTTGATAATCCAGAAGTTAATGAGCTTCTAGCTAAGCATTTTGTTGAGCTTAGAGCTGCTTCTCCAGAGGGAAGTGCTCACGTCCTTGATATTCCAGGATTAAAAGTTTCATCAATTAAGTTTTGGAGTTTGTGGGATGATGAAAAATTGATCGGTTGTGGTGCTTTAAAATTTTTAGATAAAGAACATGGAGAATTTAAATCTATAAGAATTCACGATGATTTTAGAAAACAAGGTAAAGGGATCCATGTAATCAATCATTTAATCGATGAAGCTAAAAAGCTAAAAATAAAAAGATTAAGTATCGAAACAGGGGCAGGTGATTTTTTTATACCCGCAAGAAAACTTTTCAAAAAAACTGGTTTCACCGTATGCGAACCTTTTGCGCACTATAAAGAAGACATCAATTCTGTTTATTTAAGTATGTTTATTGACGATAATTAAAAAATTATTTTTAATTGTTGTTCTATTTTGTTGACAAAACCCAATAAAATCTAAAGAAAGCCATTATTACTTAATTATAAGTAATAATTAAACATAACAAAAAGTAAGAAGATAAATATGAGTCTACAAGGTAAAGTAAAGTGGTTCAATCCAACCAAAGGTTTTGGTTTTATTGAAAGAGAAGATAAAGAAAAAGATGTGTTTGTACATGTTTCAGCAGTAAGAGATGCTGGTATGAACGGTTTAGATGAGGGTCAAGCTTTGACTTTCGATGTTGAAGATGGTCCTAAAGGTCCTTCAGCAGTTAACTTAAAAACTGCATAATTTCACACTTCCTATTGGCTGAAAAATTTATTTAACTTTAAAAAATTTATTATTCAGCCAATACCTTATTTAATAACAATCTTTAAACACAATTATTAATTATAGATTTAAAATAAAAAATTAATAAATTAATCAAAATTATGATTGGAATTTTAGGTGGAATGGGAACTCAAGCAGGTCTTGATTTTTGCAACAAACTTGCAGTTTTAAATAGAGGAAAAATAGATCAAGAGTATCCATTATTTATACTTTATAATAAATCAAATATTCCTGGTAGACCTGAATCTATTGGCTCTCAAACTAAAAACCTTTCAAACAAATCTACAAATAAAATAAGTAGAGCAAAATATAACAAAGTTTTAAAGAGTTTGCTTAATGGTTGTAAACTTTTGGAAAAGAATAAATGTAAATTTATAGTTATACCTTGTAATACAGCTCATTATTGGTTCGATGATTTGCAGAATAAAATTAATATTCCAATAATCAATATGCCAAAAGAAGTTTTCAAATTTACAAAAAAAAAATGCAAGAGAAACTCCAAAGTTGGTCTCTTAGCAACCGAGGGCACTCTTAAAACTGGAGTTTACAAAAAATTTTTTGATAAAGATTATCAATTAATTGAGCCATCTCAAAAAATACAAAAAATGTCAGTTAATAAAGCAATTAAATTAGTTAAAATGGGTAATGTAAAGGCTGCAGCAAAAGCAATTAAACCTGCAATTGACTCCTTAATTAAAATGAAGTGTAAAAAAATCATTTTAGGTTGTACAGAGCTCCCTATTGCAATTTTTGCATTTAAATCATTTAAAAATGTTAAATCCTCAAAAGTTTTCTTAGATCCTAATTTAATTTTGGCTCATTCAGCTATGGTTAAACATAAAAACTAGTTTATGTCTATCAAGACTGAAAAGCCATATGTGTTGAGAGCTGCTGAATTTGTTTATTCAAATATAATAGAAATTAAAAAACAAAATCCTGAAATCAATAATATACAAGCTTTTGAAATTTTCATGACTACTAAGGAATTTGACATTCTAAGTTCTGGAGAATTTCATGATAAATGGTTTTTAGAACTTAAGAATAATAAATTTATTGATAAAATAACTAAAAAGAAAATCAATGAAGAAACTTTAAGACTTTTAGAACTACAAAAAGATTCTATGATAAAATTTTTAATGAAGATACCAAAGCTTTATTATACTAAAAGTCATTTTCCATTAGAAATTTCACAACGAGCTTTTGATCATTTGTGGAGAGTTTGTGAAAGCTATGAAATGTGGTGTAATGAAACTGATCAAAAAGATTTGATATATCTAAATATTATTGAGTAATATTATTTAAATCAAGTATCGATCTAGTAACCTCAATTCGTTTCTTAAGTAGTTTTTGTAAATTTTGATTATCTAGTTTTTGTCTGGTCATTTTTATTCTTGTTTCAACTAATTGTCTTAAGTCCTCATCAAAAGAATTTTTTTTAATTTTTATATCTTTTTCTTCAACTAAAGTTTCTTTGATCAAAGCTAAAGAATTTTTTCCAGTTTCTTTTTCTATACGTTGATTAACTATAAATTGTGCACTCGCTTTATAGATATTACCTGATGTAAGAGCGGTAACACCTGGACCAACAAATGAAAGAATGGGCACAAAGCCTGTCAATAAGAAGAAAGACAGTATAACTGTTAAAATTCTAAACAATTTAAAATTCATTGGTGAACCTTAGGTGATTTGGTATTTCATTTCCACTTCTAATTTGTTCATAATAGGTACCGATTTGTTTGATTTTATTTGATTTATTTGTTTATTAAACAAGATGATTAAAATATTTCCTTTCATATTTATACTTCTATGGTCTTCAGCTTTCATAACAACCAAACCTATCATAGATAACAGTGATCCATTTGCTGCTCTAGCTTTTAGATTTGCATTAGTTGCTTTCGGTTTTTTTTTATTTTCAATTTATTCAAAACAAAAAATTCTAGTATGCAAAAGAAATTTTTTTGAATCTTTTTTAAGTGGTGTTTTATTTCATGGTTTTTATCTTGGGGGTGTATTTTACTCAATTTCAATAGGTATGCCTACGGCAATTGCAGCGTTAATTGTAACCCTTCAACCAATTCTTACAAATGCATTAAGTGGACCAATTTTAAATGAGAAAGTATCTACAAAACAATGGATAGGTGTTTTGTTAGGATTTGCTGGAGCAGGACTTGTATTAGGTTTTGATGTTGGTTCTAAAATACCGGTAACAGGATTGATCGCAACAATAATAGCTTTATTAGCAATTACATTTTCAACTTTATGGCAAAAAAAATTAAGTAACAACTTACCGTTGTCTGTGAGCAATATGAATCAAGCTCTCGGTGGATGCTTTTTTCATTCATTAATAATTATTTTGTTTGTTGATCCGTACATTGATTTCTCGCAAACGTTTATCATTGCAATGAGCCATCAAATATTTTTAGTATCATTTGGTGCATTTACAATATTGATGTTTTTAATAAAAAATAATTCAGCTAGCAAAACTGTTTCTATATTTTTTTTAATTCCAGCAACATCTGCTTTTATGGCATGGCTTTTCTTAAATGAAAGTTTAACTAGCTTAGATTTAATTGGATTTCTAATTACTTCTATAGGTGTTTATATTGCAACAAGAGATTGAATACTTAAGTTTATATAGTCTCAAAACCAAACTCTAGAGATGCATCTGTTATAGAGTGATATAAAGACTCTCCAAAGCTTCTTAGCGCAAATATCCTTACTTTATTTGGATCATCGCTCAACCTATCAACAGTAAAAGCTATTCCATTATAAGTTGAGTTAATTGAATTGTTTTTATCAAATTTATTAAAATTAAAAGGACATCCTTTTTTCAAAACTTCTGTTGTATCATTTCCTTCGATTTCTATAATAGCTCTAGAATGAGATAAATCTGTTACAGCAAAATCTGTATCTTTAAATTTTTCTACTACATTTTTTATTAAATCTTTTTTTGTTGAAACTAAAAGCCAGTTTTTTGGTCCATTCCACATAATCCTTGTATTTTCATTGAATACTACAGTTAAAGGTTCATTTTTTAAATTTAAACCATCAATATCAATACCCTCAAATGAAACTGAAGAATTCTTGTACTGAACTATTTGAACAATTAATAAATTTTTGATTTCAGATATTTTAAGTATATCATTTTCATTTTTACCTTCATAATCTCCGAATTGACCTTTTGTGTGAACATTTGATAAAGCTGAAATTAATGTCATGATCTAACTCTTTCACCTTTCGGGTCGACATAATGTGATGAAACTATCTCAACTGGTATTACTTTGTTTTTAAGTGGGGACATCGCAAAAAGCTTTTGACCAATCATATTTTTTCCATCTTTCAAAATTGCCAAAGAAAAAGGATTATCATATTCAACACTCCAACAAGATGCAGAGATATGACCTAATTTTGGATTTGGTAACGGTGCTTTATCATCTTTAACTAAGTGAGAGCCTTCTGGTATACTTGTTTGTTTGTCTAATGGAATTACGCCTACTATTCTTTGTCTATCTTCAGCTATAAATGCAGATCTTTGTAATGATCTTTTTCCAATAAAATCTTTCTTTTTACTAACTAGACCTTCTAAGGCGTTATCGAATGGAATTGTTCTGCCATCAAGTTCTGATCCAGCAACATGTCCCATTTCAATTCTAAGAGTTGATAATGCTTCAGTTCCATATGGTTGGATATTAAATTCTTCACCAAGTTCAATTATTTTTTCCCACATAAAATTTCCATAATCAGATTCAACATTTACCTCATAAGCAAGCTCGCCTGAAAACGAAATTCTATATATTCTTGCTTTAACACCAAATAAATCTCCCTCCATATAGCCCATAAAAGGTAAGCCTTCATTTGATACATCAGAGTTTGGAAATAATTTTTGTAATAAATCTCGAGATTTGGGTCCAGCGATAGCTGCTCCAGCCCACTGTTCTGTAGTTGAAACTACATTCACATTTAATTCAGGCCAAACGAGTTGCAAATAATATTCTAAATGCGAAAGAACGTTTGCTGCTTGAGCTGTTGTCGTCGTCATATGATAATGATTTTCAGAAATTCTTGTAGTTGTTCCGTCATCCATTACAATTCCATCTTCTCTTAACATTACACCATATCTTGCTTTACCAACTGGTAACTTCAACCATGCATTTGTATAGACCCTATTTAATAACTCCGCTGCATCTGGTCCTTTAATATCTATTTTACCTAATGTAGTTACATCGCAAACACCTACATTTGTTCTTACATTTTTTGCTTCTCTTTTTGATCCCTCAAATAAATTTTCATTTCCTCTTTTATAATACCTAGGTCTTAACCAAACACCCGCATCAACAAAAACTGCATTATTTTTTTCATGCCATGAATGCATTGGAGATTTTCTTGTTGGTTTTGAATGTTTTCCAACCTCTCTTCCCACTATTGCGCCAATAGAAATAGGAGTATATGGGGGTCTGAAAGTTGTATGACCTACTGCAGGAACAACTTTGTTTTCAATTTCAGATACTAATTGCAATCCATTTAAATTACTTGTTTTTCCTTGGTCTGTTGCCATTCCTAGAGTGGTATATCTTTTAACATGTTCGATTGATCGATACCCTTCTCTTAAAGCTATTTCTACATCAGATACCGCTACATCATTTTGAAAATCTAAAAATCTTTTATAATTTTTACCATTTGGCAATGGAACACACCAAAACTTATCATGTTGAGAAGACTTCTTTTCAACAACATTTGGAATAGCTATCTCATTATCATTTTCAGTAATTTTTTTTGATAATTTACTTCCTGCTGTAAATGAAGTTTTTAAAGTTTCCTCTAGTGAAAATACTCCATTAGCTGCACCTAAAGTAATTTCATTTTGTTTTGATTGTCCTGGAACAAATGCATCAATTTCTTCTTTAAACTTTGTTTTATTTCCTGATTGTGAGGCTAAATGAATAGTTGGTGTCCAAAAACCAGAAACACAAATACAATCACATTGTATATTTTCTATTTTACCAAGTTGTTTTTTGTCTTCAGAAATACTTGCAATATCTGCCGATTTTACTTTTTTGTATCCTTGTGCTGCAACAACTACATATGAATTTTTAATATTAATTCCTAAATTTTTTGCCTCATCAATTATTTCTGACTCAGGATTTTTTCTTGAGTCTAAAACGATTGGATCTACTCCATGTTTTTTAAATTCAATTGCTGTTTCGTATCCACTATCGTTATTTGTAAATACCAATGGTTTTCTTCCAACTAAAACACCATATACTTTTAAATATTCTTTAGCAGCTGAAGAAAGCATTACCCCTGGTGTATCATTATTTCCAAAAACTATTGGTCTTTCAATTGATCCTGAGGAAATCAAAACTTCTTTTGCTCGGATGTACCATAACCTTTTGTTAGGGTGATATTTTTTAGTTGATGGTAAATGATCACTAACTTTTTCTGACATCACAAGCATGTTGTGATCATAGTATCCAAAAATTTGGGATCTATTTTTTACAATAACATTTGGCATTGTTTTTAACTCAGCAACTATGCTATCAGCCCAATCTTTTCCTGATTGATTACCAATATTGACATCACTAGTAAGTAAAGATCCACCAAATCTTGGTTTATCTTCAGCTAATATTACTTTAGCTCCATTTTTTGCTGCAGCATATGCACCAGCTAAACCTGAAGGTCCTGAACCTGCAATTAATAAATCACAATATTCGTATTTATGTTCATATCTTTCATTATCATGTTTAGTTGAAGCTACACCCAAACCAGCTGCTTTTCTTATGAAAGGCTCATAAATTCGATACCAAAAACTTTTTGGCCACATAAAAGTTTTATAATAAAAACCTGCCGGTAAAAAAATTTTTAAAAAATTATTGATTGCACCTATATCAAAATTAACACTTGGCCAACAATTAACACTTTTTGCTTCTAAACCTTCAAATAATTCCTGCTCTGTTGCTTTGATATTAGGTTCTGTTTCACCATTTCTATAAAGTTGAACAACTGCATAAGGTTCATCTACACCTGCTCCAAAAAAACCTCTGGGTCTATGATATTTAAAACTTCTTCCTACTAAATGAACTCCATTTGCTAATAAAGCTGAAGCTAATGTATCACCCTCATAACCAAAGTAAGTTTTACCATTAAATTTAAAAGATAATTTTTTATCCCTATTTATTAATCCCTCATTTTCAATTCTAAAAGCTTGAGTCATTAAGCTACTTCCTCATCAGCTTTAAAAGTTCTAAAAATTTCATGGGTTGCAGTATCTCTCTCAACCTTTATCCATTGTCTACATCCAGAAATATGTTGCCATAGCTCTAAATGCTTTCCTCTTAAACTTTTTCTATTGTAAACAAAATTATCCCATTCTTGATCAGAAACTTCTTTATTAAGTTCCGGTCTTTTAACGCTTGCATCGCCACCATAAGAAAATTCATTTTGAGATCTCATTCCACAGTGTGGGCAATTTATGTAAAGCATTTACGATATCCAGGTTTTTGTTCCAAGTCCTTTTTCATCAATAAGATGGCCAGTACTAAATCTATTTAAACTATAACCAGCGTTTAATTCGTGAACTCTATCTTGTGCAATTGTGTGTGCAAATGTCCATCCTGATGCAGGTGTGGCTTTAAATCCTCCGTAGCACCATCCACAATTTAAATACAATCCTTCAATATGTGTTTTGTCAATAATTGGTGAACCATCCATTGACATATCCATTATACCGCCCCAGGTTCTCAACATTTTTAATTTGCTCAAAAATGGCATCATCGCTATTCCCTCAGTTAAAACGTGTTGTAATGTTGGCAAATTTCCTCTTTGAGCATAACTATTGTACCCATCTAAATCTCCACCCATCACCATTTCACCTTTATCTGACTGACTTACATAAAAATGTCCTGCACCAAATGTAACTACATTATCCAACACTGGTTTAATTGGTTCAGAAACACAAGCTTGCAGTAAATGAGTTTCTATTGGTAAAGTCATGTTTAATTTTTCTGCTAAAATATTTGTGCTACCAGCAACACATAAACCAACTTTTTTTGCTTTAATATTTCCACGTGAAGTTCTAATGCCATTTATTTTTCCCGCTGAAACATCAAATCCAATTACTTCACAATTCTGAATAATATCTACCCCCATTGAATCTGCCTGACGTGCATAACCCCATGCAACAGCATCATGTCTTGCTGTACCTGCACTTGGTTGCATCAAGCCACCAAAAATTGGAAATCTTACATTTTCAGAAAAATCAGCCATTGGAATAATTTCTTTTACTTGCTCTCTATTTAAAAGAACCGCATCAATTCCATTTAACCTCATCGAATTTCCTCTTCTTGCATAAGCATTCATTTGTGCATCAGAGTGAGCAAGATTAATAATACCTCTTGGAGAAAACATTACATTGTAATTCAGATCCTGACTCATCTTTCTCCATAGATCCATTCCAAACTCACTAAACAAACCATTTTCGTCATGCATGTAATTGGATCTAATAATTGTAGTGTTACGTCCCACATTTCCTCCACCAATCCAACCTTTCTCGATAATAGCTACTTTTGTAATGTTGTGCTCTTTAGCTAGGTAATATGCAGTAGCTAATCCGTGACCACCGCCACCTATAATTACAACATCGTATTCCTCTTTGGGAGTTGGATCTTTCCATGCTAAATCCCAATTTTGATGATTAGAAAAAGCATTTTTAACTAGATTAAATATTGAATACTTCTGCATCAAGTAATTTTATAACAAAGAATATAAATAGTGCTTATTTTTTTTATATATATTTTTTAGAAGTTTCCAAATATCTCAAAAAAGGATAAGAAGTCACAGGTAAATGTTTTAATTTAGAGGATTATTCATGAGCGATGTAAAGTCAGATATTCAGATAGCTAGAGAAGCTAAAATGCAACCAATAAATGATATTTTAGCAAAAATAAATGTCCCTGATGAGAGTGAAGCTTTCAGCCCAATGGGAAGACACATCGCAAAAATAAATTTAGAATATTTAGATACGCTTAAAGATAAACCAGATGGAAAATTAATTTTAGTAACTGCAATCACTCCAACTCCAGCTGGTGAAGGTAAAACAACTACTTCTGTTGGATTGAATGATGGATTAAATAAAATTGGAAAAAAATCTATTGTTTGTTTAAGAGAACCTAGCCTTGGTCCTTCTTTTGGAATGAAAGGTGGTGCAGCTGGAGGAGGATACGCTCAGGTTGTTCCTATGGAACAAATAAATTTACATTTCACAGGTGATTTCCACGCAATCACATCAGCTCATAATTTGTTATCTGCATTAATTGATAATCATATTTATTGGGGAAATAAATTAGACATAGACGTTAGAAGAATTGTTTGGAAAAGAGTTATGGATATGAATGATAGATCTTTAAGATCAATAAACATTAATTTAGGTGGTGTTGCTAACGGATTTCCAAGAGAAGATGGTTTTGATATCACTGTAGCATCTGAGATAATGGCAATCTTTTGTTTGTCGAATGATCTAGAAGATTTAGAGAAAAGAATTGGAAATATTACAATTGGATATAACCGAGATAAAAAACCAGTTTATGCAAAAGATTTAAATGCTCAAGGACCTATGACAGTGCTTCTTAAAGAAGCTATAAGACCTAATGTGACACAAACATTAGAAAACAATCCTGCAATTATACATGGAGGACCTTTTGCAAATATAGCACATGGATGCAACTCAGTTATTGCAACAAAAACTGGATTAAAACTTGCAGATTACGTTGTGACAGAGGCAGGATTTGGTGCTGATCTAGGTGCTGAAAAATTTTTAGATATTAAATGTAGAAAATCAAATTTAAAACCAAGTTGTGTGGTTATCGTTGCAACAATCAGAGCATTAAAAATGCATGGTGGAGTTGCAAAGGAAGATTTAAAAAACGAAAATGTAGATGCACTTAAAAAAGGATTGGTTAACCTTGAGAGGCATATTGAAAATGTTAAAAAATTTGGGTTACCAGTTGCTGTTGCTGTTAATCATTTTATTAAAGATACAGATAGTGAAGTAAAAGCACTAATAGATTTTTGTAATGATTTAGGAGTTAAAGCAAGTCTTTGCACTCATTGGGCAAATGGTGGTGAAGGAACAAAAGATTTAGCAGCTCATGTTGCCGAATTATGTGAAAAAGATGAAGCAAAATTTAAATTCTTATACGAAAGTAAAACACCATTGTTCAAAAAAATTGAGACAATAGCAAAAGAAATCTATAGAGCTGATGAGGTAATTGCTGATACTAAGATTAGAGAACAGCTTAAAAACTTTGAAGCAGCTGGATACGGTGACTTACCAATCTGTGTTGCAAAAACTCAATATAGTTTTTCAACTGATCCAAATTTAAAAGGTGCTCCATCTGGTCATGCTCTTCCATTAAGGGAGGTAAGGCTATCATCTGGTGCAGAATTTATAGTAGTTATCTGTGGAGCAATCATGACTATGCCTGGCCTACCTAGAGTTCCAGCAGCTGACTCGATTAAGTTAAATAAAAAAGGTGAAATAGAAGGTTTATTCTAAATTTAAATAGTCTAACCAATTCTCTAATTCTCTCATTCTAGAAACTTTATCTAATTTATTGTTCTCAGTTTCTATATGTTTAATATGATCATCGATTTCATTCTCATCTTTAAAAGCGCCTTTTTCTAAGAGTCTCTTTTTTCTAAATATAATCAAATTGATCATTTTGTTGTAAGTTATTTCAGGGTGATATTGAAGGCCCCATATATTACAGTTACCAATTTTAAAATTTATTCCTTGTACATTATTGATTGAGTTTGAAGCTAACAAAGTTGAATTTTCTGGCATTGTTACCACTTCATCAAAATTAAATGCTGGTGTGTTAAATTTTTGATCTTTATTTTTATAAAGTGGATGATTTAAACCATTTTTATTAATTTCTATATTTGAAGCAATACCTCTATGAGATCCTTTTGTACATTTTTTCACTTCTCCACCAGCTGCTGTTACAGCTACTTGCATGCCCCAACAAATTGCTAGTATTTTTTTTATTTTTTTCTGACACTCTTTCATAAAATCAATTTGTCTTTTTATTTCTGGAGTATTGTTGTAGATGTTTAAACTACTTCCACCCCAAATAAGACCATCGTAGCTTTCAAGTGCATCAATATTTTGATCGATATTTTCGTCTGAAGAAGGATTAACCACGTTGGTTTCTAATTTATCTGTAAAAAACGCTAAACTATCTTTAAGGCTTTCTGTGTGTGTTTGAATTCCAGCCTCAGAAAAACTTTGATTTTCTTCTCGTAAGTTTCCTTCTACTATCAATATTTTTTTCATTAAAATAATTCTCCAGAAATACTTTTTATATACATTTCTTTTAGATCATTTTGACTTAATTTCTTGGGATTTCCTCCTGTTGATGGATCTTCAAATGCCATTAAAGAAAGTTCATCTAAATCAATATTATTACAATCCATCACATCTGATAATTTGTGTGGAATATTTAAATTTTTTCTTAATTCCAAAATCCAATTTAAAAAACTATCAAAATTTTTATTTAAATTAAGATAATCACAAATTGATATTATTTTATTTTCAATTGAGGATTTATTAAATGTTAAAACATAAGGCATAAATATTGCATTTGATAAGCCGTGGTGAACATTAAATTTACCGTTTACTGGGTGACTTAATGAATGAATTGCTCCCAGTCCTTTTTGAAACGCAGTCGAGCCCATTGAAGCTGCTGAAAGTAAATCCATTCTAGCGTTAACATCTTTTCCATTTGTAAATGCTTTAAATAAAGAATTTTTAATTAACTTCATTCCTTCCATTGCCATACCATCGGCCATTGGATGATATCCTGGTGCACAAAATGCTTCTAAATTATGAGCTAGTGCATCCATTCCTGTTGCTGCTGTTAATCTTGGAGATAAATCTAGTGTAAGTAAAGGATCTAAAATAACAATCGAAGGTAACATTTTTGGATGAAAAATAATTTTTTTTGCACCTGTTTCTTTATTTATGATTGCAGATGCTCTACCAGTTTCTGATCCAGTCCCAGCAGTGGTTGGAACTGCAATAATTTTTGAAATTTTTGAACTATCAGCTTTTGTCCAGTAGTCACCAATATCTTCAAAATCCCATAACGGTCGAGATTGATTACACATAAATGCTATAGCTTTTCCAACATCTAAACCACTTCCGCCTCCTAAAGCTATTACACCGTCACAGCCAGAAGTATTATAAACTTTAACACCTTCTTCTACATTTTCTCCAATTGGATTTCCCGTAAAATTAGAAAAGCTAGCTAAGTTTTTAAAACTTTTTTTTAATGTTAATATTATATTTTTAGTTAAATCTAAGTTAATTAAATCCTTGTCTGTTACAAATAATGGATTTGAAATATTTAACTCTTTACAGGCTAAGGATAAATCTTCAATTCTATTTTCTCCTATCCACATAGTGGTTGGATAATTCCAATTAATACCCATAACAAAATATAATTTTATTTTTTTAAAAATTGTTAGTAAGATATATTTATAAATTTATTAATGATAGGAAAAATTCTATGTCAAAAGTAGCAATCATAGGCGCTGGTCCATGTGGACTTTCAATTTTAAGAGCATTTGAGCATTTAGAAAAAAAAGGAGAAAAAATTCCTGAAATAGTTTGCTTTGAAAAACAAGAAAGTTGGGGTGGTCTATGGAACTACAACTGGAGAACTGGTTCAGATCAGTATGGAGATCCTGTGCCTAATAGTATGTACAGATACTTATGGTCTAATGGACCTAAAGAATGTTTGGAATTTGCTGATTATTCTTTTGATGAACATTTTGGAAAGCCAATTCCTTCCTTTCCTCCAAGAGAAGTTTTGCAAGATTATATTCTGGGAAGAGTAAGTAAAGGAAATATAAAAAGTAAGATTAAATTTAATACAAGAGTTACAAATACTGTTTTTAAAAATGATAAGTTTGAAATTAGCTACCAGGACAAAGTAAATAATAAAGTTTTAAATGATACATTTGATTATGTGGTAGTCTCTTCAGGTCATTTTTCTGTACCTTTTATTCCTGAGTACGAAGGAATGAATTCTTTCCCGGGAAGAATAATGCACTCACATGATTTTAGAGATGCAGAAGAGTTCAGAGGAAAAGATGTGATTGTTTTGGGAAGCAGCTATTCAGCTGAAGATGTAGCCCTACAATGTAATAAATATGGTGCTAAAAGTGTAACAATTGGTTACAGGCATAACCCAATGGGCTTTAAATGGCCAAAAGGCATGAAAGAAGTTCATTACTTAGATAGGTTAGATGGAAAAAAAGCTATATTTAAAGATGGAACAGAACAAAATGCCGATGTAGTGATCTTGTGTACTGGATATCTTCATCATTTCCCATTTTTAGATGAAAGTTTAAAATTAAAAACGCATAACAGATTATATCCACCAAAACTTTACAAAGGAGTTGTGTGGCAAGATAATCATAAACTTTTATACTTAGGTATGCAGGACCAGTTTCATACATTTAACATGTTTGACTGTCAGGGATGGTATGCGAGAGATGTGATCATGGGAAAAATCAAAATGCCTAGTGACGACGAGATAGATAAAGACATAAATAAGTGGGTTTCAATGGAGGAAAAATTAGAAAATCCTGATCAAATGATAGATTTTCAAACAGAATATACCAAAGAACTTCATGATATGTCTGATTATCCTAAAATTGATTTTGAATTAATTAGAAAACATTTCAAAGAATGGGAACACCATAAAGTAGAGGATATTCTAACTTATAGAAATAAATCGTTTTCATCTCCAGTGACTGGATCAGTTGCGCCAATTCATCATACGCCTTGGGAAAAAGCGATGGATGACACTATGAAAACTTTTTTAAATAAATAGAAAATTAATACTTAATTTTTAATTTTTTGTTTTTAACAATTGCCTCTAATAAAGAGATCATTAACGGAACTTTTCGTTTATTAATTTTTTTAAATACAAAAGGAGCAATTTCTATTGCTAAATCAGCACCTTCTACTGTATCGTTTTTCATAAACTTTTTCTTTGCTTGGGTAAAAGTATAGCCTTTACCTAGATATTCTCCCATTTTACTATTTCTTCCTCCCATTGCACTTACGTACAAATCTCCTAAACCTGCCAGACCATAAACAGTTTCCTTTTTTCCTTTAAAATAATTTGCAAGATATTTCATTTCATCAATTGATTTTCTGAATAAAGCCGATGATGTATTATGCCATTGTCCAGATCCAATTATCATTGAATAAATATTTTTTATTGCAGATAAAAACTCAACTCCATTAACATCTCTACTAAATTCAGTTTGATAATAATTTGTTGAAATTAATTTCCCAATTTTTTTTGCAGTATTAATATTTTTATTTGCAACAACAGTGAAGCTTTTAACTTTTCTAGCTAATTCTTTTGCTAAACATGGACCTTTCAAAACTGAAATATTTAAATTTTTATTATACGTTCTTAATAAGCTAGACATTGAAATTAAATTTCTACCATCTAATTTAAGACCTTTTGTTAATACTAAAATAGGCGATTTATTTTTTATTTTTGAAAGATTTTTTCCAATTAAGTCTATTCCAATAGAACTCACAGCAATTACTATTAAGTCCCATTTGCGATTTAAAATGTCGATTGAAAATTTATTTATTTTTAATTTTTTTGGTAAATTTATATTTATTGATGGGTGAAATTTTTTTTTTGAATTTAATTTTTGTAATAATTTAAAGTTATATGGCTCTGTTAATGTAACCGAGTGACCATTATCTAATAATGGTATTGAGAAAGCAGCTCCCATGGCTCCAGCGCCAACAATTAAAATTTTTTTCATTTTTATCTTTATGCTAAGGTTTTTTTAATTGCTTGCTTCCAACCATGCAATATATGATTTCTAAGTTTTTTATCAATTTTTGGCTTAAAAGCTTTATCTTTTTTCCATGTATTTTTAATTTGATTTAATGATTTGAATTCTCCTACCTGATAAGCTGCAAACAAAGCTGCTCCTAAAGCAGTGGTTTCTAAGACTTTAGGTCGAATTACTTTTAAATTAATTACATCTGCCAAAAATTGTGAAAACCAATTATTAGCTACCATACCCCCATCAATTTTAACTATTCTAGGCTTTAAACCATCTTTATTCATTGAATAAAATAAGTCATAACTTTGATAAGCAACAGACTCGACGGTTGCTCTCACTAAAGTTTTCCAATCACTATCTCTTGTAAGTCCTGTTATTAAGCCTCTTGCATCAGGTCTCCAATAAGGTGCGCCTATTCCACTAAAAGCTGGTACAACATAAACCTCATTATTGCTTATTGTTGATTTAGCTATTTTTTCAGTTTCATAAGCATTGTTAATTAATTTAATTTTATCCCTTAACCATTGTACGCCTGCTCCTGCTATGAAAATAGATCCTTCAAGAGCATACGTGGTCTTATTATTCAATCGATAACAAATTGTAGTTAATAACTTATTTTTTGAATTTATTTTTTTTGATCCAGTGTTCATTATTATAAAAGCACCAGTGCCATAAGTACTTTTTATAGATCCTTTTTCAAAACAAGCTTGTCCTACAGCTGCTGCTTGTTGATCTCCTAAAACAGCTGAAATGGGTATTTCTTTTCCTGTAACTCTCTTATCTGTTTTTCCAAAATTATCTGCAGAATTTTTTACTTCAGGCAAGATACTCCTTGGAATTTTTAATTTCTGTAAAATTTCATTATCCCATTTATTGTTATTGATATTAAACAACATGGTTCTACTTGCATTGGTAGCTTCGGTTAAATGCTGTTTACCTTTGGTTAATTTCCAAATCAAGAAGGTATCCACTGTACCAAACAATAAATTATTAGTTTTTAGTAATTTTTTTGAAACTTTAACATTATCTAAAATCCATTTTATTTTAGTGGCAGAAAAATAAGGATCTATAAATAACCCTGTTTTTTTTCTAAAAGTATTTTCATAATTTTTATTCTTTAGAGATTTACAATATTCCTGGGTTCTTCTATCTTGCCAAACGATTGCATTATAAATAGGTTTTCCAGTTTTTTTATTCCACAAAATTGTAGTTTCCCTTTGATTTGTAATTCCAATAGTAAGTATATTACCTTTTAAACTTTTAGCTTTTTTAATTACTTGCTTTAATGCTTTAAGTGTTGTCGACCAAATTTCATTTGGATTATGTTCTACCCATCCATTTCTAGGAAAGTATTGTTTAAATTCATATTGAGAAATAAATTTAATGTTCCCTTTAGTGTCAAACAAAACAACTCTTGACGAGGTTGTTCCTTGATCAATGGAGACAATAAATTTTTTCAAAATACTAATCTATGCCAAGATGTTTTTTTCTTTTTCCAACCCAAGTTCTAATCAAATTATCAAAAATCAATCCTATAAACGCAACACAGATACCGAGAGTTAAACCAATTCCTGCTCCATTTTTATCTGAAAGTGCTTTTAAAATGTATTGACCAAGATCTTCTGTTCCAATGAAAGCTCCAATTATCACCATAAATAAAGCAAAAACTATTGTTTGATTTAAACCAAGCATCATATGTGGAAATGCTAATGGAAACTCAATTTTTGTTAATCTCTGAAATTTATTCACACCAGACATTGTTGCAGCTTCATGTAAGCCAACAGGAACACTTCTAAGTCCTTCTATTGTATATCTAGTTGCAGGAATTGTTGCATAGACAATTACAGCAATTAAAACAGATGTATCTGTTATTCCAAAAAGCATCATTACAGGAATTAAATATACAAATGATGGGAATGTTTGAAATATATCGCAAACTCCTAGCATAAATGCTGCAGATTTTTTGTTTTGAAAACATAATGTTCCAACTGTAAATCCTATTAAACAAGAAATAACTACACCAAAAGTTGCCATGTATAACGTTACTAGTGCTCTATCCCACCATGGACTTAATGCTATAAATAAAGTCAAAGCAGCAACAACTAATGCTGATCGAACTCCTCCAATTAAATATCCTGCACCAACTGCTAGTACCAATGTAGCTACTGCAGGCATTCTTAAATATAAAGCTCTCATCGGCTGAAGCACATCTTGAATTAACCATGTATTGAATGCTTTAATATACACGAAGAAAGTATCAAAAATCCAATCAACTCCTTTATTCCAAAAATCTGCTGTTGATATTCCTTTATTATGAGGAATTTCAAACAAGTAATTAAAACTACCTTTGAAAATAAAAGTCCCAACGTATGCAAGAATTATTCCAATTACGAATGAAGCTG
The DNA here is from genome assembly GCA_902573755.1 of uncultured Pelagibacteraceae bacterium. Taxonomy (GTDB): domain Bacteria; phylum Pseudomonadota; class Alphaproteobacteria; order Pelagibacterales; family Pelagibacteraceae; genus Pelagibacter. The sequence goes on along the minus strand of CACGLD010000001.1, from coordinate 96,688 downwards.
CAAAAAATATTGCGTTTTTATTTCTTTGGAAAAATGTCAGATTACCAAAATAATCTGTTTGTTTATTTGCCCATGCCAAAGACATTTTATCAAGTAAAATTGCAATTAAACTAATACATAAACCAGCCTCAAGTGCTAGCCCTATATTGAGCTGATTAAGTGCTAACAACAAATTAAATCCTAATCCTTTCGCGCCAATGAACGCAGATATAACTGCCATTGAAAAACAAACCATAATAACTTGATTAACTCCAATTAAAATATCTCTTCTTGCTGTTGGAATTAGTACCTTGAACATTAATTGCCAATTGGTACAGCCACTCATTCTTCCAGCTTCAATAACTTCTGGTGGTATAGCTCTTAAACCTAATATTGTTAATAATATCATTGGTGGAACCGCAACAACCATAGTAATAATTACAGCAGCGTGATCACCTACTCCAAATAAAACAAGTGCAGGAACTAATACAGCGTATTGTGGCATAGTCTGCATTACTAGAAGAATTGGGTACAATGCTTTTTCAACACGTTTACTTTTGTAAGCTGCAATACCTAGGCCTAAACCAAAAATAAATGAAAGTGGAGCTGCAACAAGTATAAAAGAAAGCGTTTGCATTGATGGTTTCCATTGACCAAATATAGAAATATAGATCATTGTTAAACCTGCAAACAAAGCCAATCCTTTTCCACTTAATTTATAAGATAGTAGAGCTGCTCCAGCTGCAACAATGGTCCAAGGTAAACCTGGCAACTCCAACCATGGATAAGCATCAATAAAATCCCAACTTGTAAATGCAACAATAGTTTCTAAACCTCCAAGTAAAATTTCCCTAATTAATTCAATTAAAAAAGTCATAAATGAAGTTAAATTTCTACTTATCTCTAATAATAATGGTCGAGTTTTAAATTCTTGAGTATCTTCGTTCCAAAACTCCATTGGCATCCATTCATTCATTAAGAAAAATAAAGAGTCGTTTATCCAAATAGGCAGCCATCCTAGAAGTGGAGGCAATCTCCAAAATACATCAAAGGCATAATACCTAACCTCTTTACCTAGAAAAAAGTAAACACTTTGGTTTGGATCTTTAACAAATTCAGCCTGGCCTCTTATAAATTTATAAGTTTCAGGAACATCAATTGCAAAACATAAAGCAAAAAATACAATTAATAAAAATAACCATTGAAATAATTTTGGATATTTTTTTAAATACTCCATATTTTAACTACCGATTTTTCGTCCTCCAAAAACTGTATCTATTATTTTTGAAGGTTTAATTGATCCTACAATATTATTATTTGAGTCAACTACTCCTACTAATTTTTCTTGAGTAAGTATTTTTTCTGCAACATTTTCTATAATTTCATCTTTTGATACTTTTAAATCTCCTAAATTGTCTTTACTTGAAGCATCCATTACATCCTCAATAATCAAAACCTTCTCTCTCGGTACTTCTTCAGTAAACTTTCTTACATATTCAGTTGCTGGATTTAGCACGATATTGGCCGGTGTATCTAATTGTTCAATTATACCATCTTTCATAATTGCTATTCGATCAGCTAACTTTAATGCCTCATCAAAATCATGAGTGATGAACATGATGGTTTTCTGTAATTTTTCCTGAAGTCTTAAAAACTCATCTTGCATTTCTTTCCTAATCAATGGATCTAATGCAGAAAAAGGTTCATCTAAAAACCATATATCAGGCTCTACTGCTAATGACCTTGCGATTCCTACCCTCTGCTGTTGTCCACCTGAAAGTTCTCTTGGAAAATAATTCTCTCTTCCATCTAGTCCAACTAGTTTTACCATTTCCATTGCTCTACTAATACTCTCTTCAGTATTAGTGCCTTTTATTTGAAGCGGAAAAGCAATATTTTCAACAACTGTTTTATGAGGTAACAAAGCAAAGCTTTGAAAAACCATTCCCATTTTATTTCTTCTAAGCTCAATAAGCTCTTTATTATTTAATTCTAATAAATCTTGACCTTCGATAAAAATTTTTCCACCGGTAGCATCCGTTAATCTTGAAATACATCTAAGAAGTGTTGATTTACCTGAACCAGACAAACCCATTACTACTAACATTTCTCCTTTTGCAACTTCAAAAGAAGCATTATTTACTCCAACAATACATCCTCTTTCCTGAAAGGTTTTTGCATCTACATTGCCATTAGACTCTTCAAGCATCTTTTTGGCATTTTCTCCAAAAATTTTATAAACCGACTCGCATTTGATTACTGTCTCAGACATAAATTGTTTTAAAGTTATATTAAATTCTATAAAATTAAAATGTTAATAATTGTTGCCTTTCCTCATTAAAAATTTTTAATAAAATAAACTCTAGTATCAATTCCAGTGCTTAAAAAACTTAAAGCTTCTCCACTTATAGTAATACTTTCATCAACACCTACATTGTTTCCACTAACTGTAAAACCCGCAAAACATTTGTTTTTTTCTTCATCCCATTTGACAAAAGTCTCATCAATTTTATTTCCATTAATTGTATATAGCTCATGTGCTCTAAAATTTAAGAAATTAGCACCCATTATTGCTCTTTGAGGAATTAGTTTTGTAGCTTTACAAACCTGCTCATATACTTCATCTGTTAATTTGTAGTGATCAGTTCCATCAAATGAGACCAATATTCCAGAGGGTAGTTTAGATATTAACTCACTTAGTTTTTTTTCTTCAGCAATTCTTTCTTCTTCTAACTTCATTCTTTTTACTAAATCATCACCTTGTCCAAAAATTCCATTTAAAATACTAAAAGATAAAATTACTATTAGAGTAATAGATATAAGACCAATAAATTGTCTCAAAGACTCAGGTAAATCTTTTATTTTATTAATATAATTTTCTTTAGACATTATTCTTGTAACTTACCGTTCTTCCAAATACCTGTTTTTTGTTTTCCATCAGCCCAAGTAAATGTTCCTTGACCATTCATAAAACCGTTCGCCCACTCTCCTTCGTAAGTAGAACCATCAGGAAATGTTAATGTACCTATTCCACTCCAGACACTGTTTTTGAATTCTCCTTTATAAATATATCCATTTGGCCAAGTCTCTACACCTTGTCCTTGTTTTTTTGTTGAAACCCATTCTCCTTCATAAGTTGTTTTATCGGTATAAACCCACTTACCATAGCCATTATCACAATTACCTTCTTTACAGCCTGTACTTCGTGCAAAGACTGATGAGCAAACCAGAAAGCTTAAAAGAAAAACAAAAATAGATCTTTTCATAAATATATTTTACACAAAATTATTTAAAAAAAAATCCCCCCCAACAATGTTGGGGGAGATTTAAAATTTTAACTTTTATCCTTATTTAGTAAAAGCTTGCCAAACTGACTTGTTATCAGCTAACCATTTTTTAGCTGCATCTTCATGAGTCATTTTGTCAACGTCAACTAAAGCTGCCATTGCACCAATTTGACTTGTAGAGAATGACATTTTCTTAAACGTTGCTGCTGCATCAGGATGAGTTTTTGGGAAATCCTCATGAACTGCTTTTTTCAAGTATCCATCAGGAGAACCACATTTACCATCTCCACCATCTTCTGGTCTGCAACCAGCTGTGTATGGAGGGAAGTCAATAAATGTAAAACCAGCACCATCTGTAAAGTTAGGCGTCCAGTTGAATATAATTGTTCCTCTTCCTTCTTTTTCAGCTGCAGCTAATTCTGCCCAAAGTGCATCAGCACTTCCAGCGAATTTAACCCACCATAAATCACCTAAACCTAGTGCATCAACCCTTTGTGGAATTAAGTCACCATGCCAAGTTTGTGGACCTTCCAACATTCTTCCTTTTCCATCTGGAGAGTCAGGTGTTGTAAAGTTTTTTGCACAATCTGGATTTTTTAAAGCTGTCCAATCTGGTAGTCCTGGGCATAATCCTTTTTCAGCAACCCAGTTTGGATATCCCATATCCTCAAGAGTTCTTGCTTCATGATCACCCCAATCTAATAAACCACCTTTATCTAATGCAGTAGTAAAAGATTTACCGAATGCAGATTCCCATACCTCGTGAGATATAGTTACATCTCCAATTCTAATTGACTCATAAACTGCTTGTGAGTCAGCGTTTACGTATTTTACGTTATTACCCATACTTTCGAAAATTCCACCAATAACATAAGCCATTACAATTTGAGATGACCAGTTATGTGTTGGGATCACGATGGGCTTTTTGCTATCAGCATTTGAAATTCCTGCAAAACTTACAACAGAAATAACTAGAGCAGATAGTAAAGATATTATTTTTTTCATATATACCCCTCTATTATTAATATATTAATACTGAAAGTATGTTCCTATTTAAAGTTATAGTCAACTCGTTTTGATTATATTATGGTCTCACTTAAATTTAAAAAATGTTAGGCACAAGCAAAGATATCAAATATCCTGGTTTGAATATTTTACCACCTGGAGTTGAAAGACATGTTGTTAATGGTGGTGGTCTAACTGGTTTTCAGATTTTTCCCGATGATGAAGTAGAAATAATCAATAATGAAGGAAATCAAATATGTGAGATTATTTGTTTTGGAAAAGATGGAAATTCAGATCTTGGAATTTTAAATCTTAAATCAAACAATGAAAAAAACTTTATAAGAAATATTCTTAATGGGAATGATGAAACAATTTTAGCGACCAACTATCAATTAAAAAAAAGAAATTTAAAAATTTCTAATTCAAAATCATCAATTATATTTGATCTAGACGCAGAACCTGGTGAAAAAATTACATTAAAATCAAAAGATAAATGTTACGCAATATTTTCAGCACCTGGCGAAGATATGGATGTTACAAAACAAAATCCACCAACTGATTTAACTATATTTGTTAAAAGAGCTAAAATTGTTAATGATAAGGAATTAAATGTAATTCCTGATCCTGTTTTCGAACCTGTTTACGAAGAAAATATAAATAAAGAAACTTCAATATCTTATGAGGTTAAAGAGGGAGATTATATTCAGGTAATAAGTCCAACTGGCAGACAATGTTCTGACTTTGTGGCTTTCGATACAAGAAAATTAGAAAAAGGAATTGAAAAAGGATTAGACTGGCAAACCACTAGAACATTCATGGGTAATACTTTCCCAGGACCAGGTTTGTTCTCTAAATTTTATGATACAGATCATGAGCCACTTGTTGAAGTAATAAGAGATACTGTTGGTAAACACGATACTTTTAATCTTGCATGCACTTCAAAATATTATGAAGATGCCGGGTATTTTGGTCACCCAAACTGTTCGGATAATTTAACTGAAAGCATGTCTAAATATGGTGTTCAGAAACAAAAAGGTTGGCATGCAATTAATTTATTTTTTAACACCTCAGCTGGAGGATTAAATTCTGTTATTTCTGATGAATCTTATTCAAGGCCTGGAGATTATGTAATGTTTAAGGCTTTAAAAGATTTAACAATAGGAACAACTGCATGTCCAAGTGATATAGATCCTTGTAATTCATGGAATCCTACAAATATATTTGTTAGAACTTACGATAAAAATAAAGAATTTAGAAAGTCATTTGGTTTTAGAATGAAAACAGACTCTGAAAATAAACTTACTAGAAATTCTGGCTTTTACGAAAGAACTTCAAAATTAACTAGAAACTTTGTTGATGCTAGAGGGTTTTGGCTTCCAAATGATTACACCAAGCATGGTTTGGTTAATGAGTACAATGCTTGCAGAAATGATGCAGTATTAATTGATCTATCATCACTAAGAAAATTTGAAATAATTGGTCCTGATGCTGAAGAGTTAATGAATTACACTCTTACAAGAAATATAAAAAAACTTTCTGTTGGACAGGTTGTGTATTCTGCAATGTGTTACGAAAATGGAATGATGTTCGATGATGGAACTCTTTTAAGATTAAGCGAAACAGGTTTTAGATGGATATGTGGAGATGAGTATGGTGGAGAATGGCTTAAAGAAATTGCAAAGAAAAAGAATTTTAACGCTATTGTGAAAAACTCTACTGATCAAATTAGCAATGTATCTTTGCAAGGTCCAAAAAGTAGAGAAATTTTAAAAAAAATTATCTTTACACCACCTACACAGCCTTCGATAGATGAGTTGGGCTGGTTTAGATTTACAATATGTAGAATAGAAGAACTTCAAGGTATTCCGTTAATTGTTTCTAGAACAGGTTATACTGGTGAGTTAGGTTATGAAGTTTGGTGTCATCCAAAACATGCTCCTGAAGTTTGGGATAAATTAATGGAAGCAGGTAAAGATGATGGATTGATACCAGCAGGGTTTGCTGCCTTAGATAAACTTAGAATTGAGGCAGGTTTAATTTTATTTGGCGCAGAGTTTGATGGAGAGCAAGATCCTTTTGAAGCTGGTATTGGTTTTGCCGTTCCACTGAAAACAAAAGAAGAAGATTTTATTGGTAAAGAGGAATTAATTAAAAGAAAAGCTAACCCTCAAAAGAAATTGGTAGGACTAGAACTTAATGGAAAAGAAATAGCGGGGCACGGAGACTGTGTGCATATTGGAAGATCACAGGTTGGTATAGTTACCAGCGGATGCTTATCCTCTACTTTGAATAAAAATATTGCTCTGTGCAGAATTGATGTCCAATATTCTGAAATCGGCACTGAAGTTGAAATAGGTAAAATCGATGGTCATCAAAAAAGGATTGGTGCTAAAGTTGTTGGTTTTCCATTCTACGATCCAACTAAATCCAGAGTTAGAGCTTAAAAAAATGCCAAAAGAAAAAAAGACGTTATTAGATTTTTGGGAAGATCAAATGAGACAATCTCATACCGCAAGTAACTATTTTTTTAGAAAATCTCCTTCTCACTATCATATGATGTTATTAGTAATGTCTGCACATAAAGAAAATAAAAAACTATCTGTTGAGGAACTTAAAACTAAGTTATTTAAAACATCTAGACCTAAATCTGCACTAATTATTACTGAAGCTTGTGAAAAAGGATTCTTTCGTCTTGAAAAAACATCAACAGACCAAAGGATAAAAAATATAATACCAAGTGATTCATTTATTAAAGAATTTAATGAATACCTGGATACCTTAAAAAATATAAGTTATTAGCGATAAATTTCACAAAAATCGAAATATCTAAATTATATATATAATTTTTAGTTCTATAAAAAATTATATTAATTACTATTTGCAAAAAATAATGTTTTCACATGACGACATTACCTTCGAAAGCAAAAGTAGTTATAGTCGGTGGTGGAATTCACGGTTTAAGTACTGCTTGGAAACTTTCTGAAACTTACAAAAATCCTGGTGACATCGTTGTCTTAGAAAAAAAAGATACAGCTGCTGGCGCAAGTGGAATTGCTTGTGGAGTTGTAAGAAATAATTATTTCCAACCAGCAATGAGAGAATTAATGGCTCACTCAGTTTCTGTGTGGGAAAGTGATCCTAAAGCATTTAAATACAATCCAGTTGGTTATTTACAAATATCACCTGAGGTAATGCATGAAGATGTTGCAACTATTTACGAACAACAAAAAGCTATTGGATACGAGTCAGTATTTATAGAAGGTGAAAAAGATTGTTCAAATTATATGAAGGGTATTTTTGATGATTGGCAAGCACAGGGTATTACTTCTGTACTTCATGAAAAAAAAGGTGGATACGCATTTAACAAAGATTCAATTAAAGCACTTGAGAGTAAATCTACATCAAATGGTGTGCAAGTGATGAAAGGTGTAAAAGTTACAGGATTTAAAAAAGGGAGTAACAGTCAAGCTGTTACAGGAGTAGAAACAGATAAAGGTATAATTGAATGTGAACAAGTTGTAATTGGGGCGGGCCCTTGGGCAAGAGATTTTTGGAACATGTTAGAATTACCCAAGACAGCAAACATCAAAGGTAAAGATGGTAAAATGCATGAAACTGATATGTGGACATACTGGATGTTACAAGAAGGTGTTATTGGTGTTGAACCAGATTTTTTGAAAACAAATGATGGAAAACAACCACCTGTAGTTCATGTAGACTCGACTGCTCCGTTATATTCAGACAAAACTAAAAAATTATTAACAGATAAAATTTGGGGAATTTATTATAAACCTGATATTGAAGGACTAGGTGTTCAGGGTGGTACTTCACCTTACATAGTCAAAAAACATTTTGATCAAGTTAATGTTGATCCTTATGGAATTGAATCTCCTGAATATCAAACAACAGATGCGTTTAGTGAAATGTGGTGTTCAGCTTTAGCACATTGTCAAAAAAGATTTGAAGGTAAATCAGATTTATATAGAAAAGGACCATCGGGTGGACTTGGGTGTATGACGCCAGACTCGTTTCCAATCTTTGATAGATTTTTTGAAAACGTTTACATGATTGCAGATGCCAATCACGGGTACAAAATGATTGGTGTTGGTGAGCTTGTTGCAAAAGAAATTCTTGGTACTGAAAGTGATTTATTAAAACCATTTAGATTCAACCGTTACGAGAAGGGAGAACTTCACCCTACTTCGAACAGTCCGTTTCCTTGGAGCTAGACTCTAAGCCTAGACACAAATAAATTTTTCAGCTACGTTTGAATAAATTAAATTCATTGAGGGGTGAAAATGACAGATCTAGAAAAACACGTTAACCAACCGGGACGTGCGAAATTAGTAAAAGACGTTAGAGCTAAAATTAAAGAGTTAGGAATAACTTATATTTATTTTCAATTCATATCAGTTACTGGGAGAGTTGTGGGTAAAGGTATCCCTGCCGACCATTGGGAAAGAACAGCAGAAAAAGGTTTTCAATTAGTTTATGGTTCTACTGCAAACTTATTCTTAGATCGTCACAATAATTACATTGGATATGGACCAGAGGCTATGGAACTTGTGGGAATTCCTGATCCAGAAACTTTCGTTCAATTACCTTGGGACAAAAGAGTTGCAAGAGTATTTTGTACTTGTTTCAGAAATAGAGAAGAAAGAGAAAATCCAGGTGGTCATTTAACTTCTGATTGTAGAGGAAATTTAAGAATTTTCATGGATGAATTTAAAAAGAAACATGGATTAGAATTAAGAGTTGGTACAGAGCCTGAAATGATGTGGTTAACTAAAAATGAAGATGGAACACCTTCAGGTAAAGGTTTCTCAAAACCTTTCTGTTACCACATTGATCAATTTGAATCTTTAAGGCCAGTATTTATGAAAGTAATTGAATACGCTAACGCAATGGGTCTTGATATGATTCAAGGTGACCATGAGGATGCACCAGGCCAATTAGAGCTAAACTGGACTTATGATAACGTTTTAAGAAATGCAGATAGATTATCTACTTACAGACAAATTTGTGCACAGGTAGCTAGAGAACATAATTTAATTGCTTGCTTTATGACAAAACCATTTATGGGTGTTTCTGCAAGTGGATGTCATACAAATATGTCTTTATGGAAAGGTGGAACGGTTAAAGTAAATAAACTTGGTCATAAAACTTTACCAGGAGTAGATGGTGTTTTTAGTTATGTTGAGGGTGGAACAAATACTTTCATGCCTGATACGAAAGATATGCAAATGCCAGGTAAAATTGGATTGCAATCAATCGCAGGTATCATGAAGCACTTGCCAGCCTTAACGGCTCTTGGATCATCAACTGTAAATTCTTACAGAAGATTATGGGATCAAGGATTTTGGGCTCCTGTTTACGCTGACTGGGGATATCAAAACAGAACTTGTGGTTTAAGAGTTTCTGCTCCAGGAAGATTTGAGTATAGATCAGTAGACTCGATGCACAATCCTTACTTATTAGGTGCTGCTTTATTAAAAGCTTGCGATGAAGGTATAAGTAAGAAAATGAAACCAGCTGCTCCAGAATCTAGAAATATTTATGAAGCTCAAAAAGCTGGTAAAGATGTTAAAAAACTTCCATTAAGTTTAGGTGAAGCTTTGGATAGACTGGCAGAGGATGAAGTAATCAAATCTGCAATGCCAGATGAAATGTATAAAGTTTTCCATTGGTACAAAAACGATGAGTGGGAAAGATTTCTTGGTGCAACAACACAATGGGATCTGGATACTTATCTTGATTGTCTACCGTAGGTCACAGAAATAGATAGAAAGGGTATAAATATATGTGTGGAATAGCAGGATTAATTCATAGAGGAAAATCTTCTAATGTTGGAAGTGAACTACAAGGTATGCTTCAAGCATTAAAACATAGAGGAGAAGATTCGACAGGGTATGCATTATATGGCGATACTGATGGTAAAAATTTCATCATGCGTTTTAAAGTTGGAGAAAACGTTGGAGAAGGAAGCTCATCAGTTATGGAGGATGTATCTGTTTACGATGAAAGAAAAAAAATTGTAGACGAAACTCTGGCTGAAATGGGAGCTAAAATAGTTAAAGAAGAAAGAACTCTTCCCTACTCTTTAAGATATGAAATTGATTATAATGTTAAAGATCTGTTAGAATTTTCACAACGTATAGAAAGTATTCCAGGTGTTGAAATTCTTTCTATGGGTAAATCATTAGAAGTGATTAAAGATCTTGGAAACGCTAAAATGGTTTGTGACAGATATAGCTTAGATAAAGTTGTTGGAACACATGCTATAGGTCATGCTAGAATGGCTACAGAGTCTGGTGTAGATATCAAATCTGCCCACCCTTTCTGGGGATATCCATTTAGCGATGTATCTGTAGTTCATAATGGACAATTAACAAACTACTGGAATAACAGAAGAGTTTTAGAAAACAAAGGTATGAGATTTATGTCTGAGTGTGACTCAGAATTAATTGCAGTTTACCTTGCTGAAAAAATGAGAGATGGAGCAACTTTAGAAGAAGGAATGAAAGCATCTTTAACTGGTTTAGATGGTGTTTTTACTTACTTTGTTGCAACAAAAGACTCTTTAGGAATGGCAAAAGATACTATGGCTGCAAAACCTTTGGTCTTATATGAGTCTGATGATTTGGTTGCTATGGGGTCTGAAGAAATTGCAATTAGATCTGTATTACCACAAGAAATTGATACATATGATCCGTTTGATGGGGAGGTGAAAGTATGGCAAATCTAAAAACAGTTTCAAAAAAATCAAAAGCCCAATCAATGGGTATGCACACAGAAGTATTAACAGGAAGAACCCAACAAAAATTCTTTAATCCTGATGAAGCAGAAAACTTTTATTACTTTGGTACTTACGATGTAGATTTTAATAAAAGAACTGATCTTGATGTTAAAGACATGACAGCTCCTGAGGCTAATAAAGAGATCGATAACTTAATGAGCCAAGGATATGGAACTATAGTAATAAAAAACCCACAAGGTAAACATAGTCTTGGAGTTGGTATTTTAAATAAACTGAATTTAATTTTTGAAGGAAGTTTAGGATACTTTGGAATGGGTTCTTGTGATGGTCCAATAGTTAGAATTAATGGAAGAGTTGGATGGTCATGTGCAGAAAATTTGATGGCCGGTAAAGTAGTGATCGAAAAGAATGCTGGATCTTGTTTTGGTGCGGCAATTAGAGGTGGAGATTTAATTTGTAAAGGCAGTGTTGGTGCTAGAACTGGTATTGATATGAAAGGTGGAACTATAATAATTGGTGGTGATGCTGGTGCCTTTACTGGATTTATGATGCAAAGAGGAAGAATAATTATTCTTGGAGACGTAGGAATAAACTTAGGTGACTCGATGTATGATGGGACAATTTTCGTAGGTGGAGAAATTGGATCATATGGTAGTGATGCAGTTGACGCTGAATTAACTAAAAGTGATCAAGATTGGCTTAAAAGAAAATTAAAAGTAGCTGAGATTGGTGAAAATTTTGACGTTAGTAAAATGAAAAAAATTGTAGCTGGTAAGAAGCTTTGGAATTATGACAATTTGGAACCTACAGAGAAGAAGGGAGCAATATAATGCCTAAGAAAAAATCTAAAAAAGTTAAAAAAAATGGAAAAGGTGTTGGCGGAAAAGCTGATGTCCATGCACATGAAGAAGGTAAAAGAAATAAAAGTTTATTAGGACATAACGCTATCTTCACACCTGAAGTAATAGACGATATTCATATTAAATCTCAATTAGGAAGATACAGAATGCGAGGGATGGCATTGATGAAAAAAATTCCTACATTTGATGATTTAGTTTTCTTACCTGGAACACTAACTAGATTTGTAATCGAAGGTTACAGAGAAAAATGTGAAACAAAAACTGTTATTGGACCAAGATGTGAAAATCCAATTGAATTAGATATCCCAGTTTATATTACAGGAATGAGTTTCGGTGCGCTTTCTTATGAAGCAAAAACTGCTTTAGCAAGAGGAGCAACTATGGCAGGTAGTGCTACATGTTCTGGTGAAGGTGGAATGATACCTGATGAAAGAAGATACTCTGAAAAATGGTATTACCAATGTATTCAATCGAGATACGGTTTTAATCCACATCATGCGCAATTAGCAGATGGGATTGAAGTGTTCATTGGACAAGGTCAAAAAGTTGGAATGGGTGGACATTTAATGGGTCAAAAAGTTACTGACCAAGTTGCTGAGATGAGATCATTACCATCTGGTATTGACCAAAGATCTCCAGCGAGACACCCTGACTGGTTAGGACCAGATGATTTAGCTTTAAAAGTAGAAGAGCTAAGGCAATTAACAAAAAATAAAGTGCCGATTCAATTAAAATTAGGTGCATCTAAAGTTTATGATGATGTTCGTATGGCTGCAAAATGTGACCCTGACTCTATTTACTTAGATGGAATGGAAGGTTCTACTGGAGCTGGCCCACATATCGCTGCTGCAAATACTGGTATTCCAGGTATAGCTGCAATTCGAGAAGCTAGAAGAGCAATCGACGATGTTGGAAAAACTGGAAAAGTAACATTAATTTATGCTGGTGGTGTAAGAGATGGTGCTGACATGGCTAAAGCTTTAGCTCTTGGGGCTGATGCAATTGCGATTGGAACTGGATCTATGATTGCACTAAACTGTAACAAAGACATCCCAGAAGCAGATTTTGAAAAAGAAATGGGAGTAAAAGCAGGTGAATGTTATCACTGCCATACTGGACGTTGCCCAGTAGGAGTTGCTACACAAGATCCTAAATTAAGAGCAAGATTAAACCCTGATGATGCTGCATTAAGAGTTTATAATTATCTTCACTCAATGACTTTAGAAGCTCAGTTGTTAGCAAGAGCTTGTGGTAAAACAAATATCCACTCTCTAGAGCCTGAAGATTTAGCTGCTTTAACATCAGAAGCATCGGCTTTAGCAAAAGTTCCATTAGCTGGAACTAACTACACAGTTGGTGTTGATAACTACCACAAAATATAGAGGTAACTATGCCAAAGAAAAAAAATAAAAAAGTAGCAAAAACTAAAGAGATAAAAGGTCAGTTAGGCAAAAAGAAAGAGACTGCCAGAGAAAAAATGATTGGCCAGTCTATTGGTTACAGATACGATGTTAATCTTTTGCCTGACTATTCTAAACTAACTCCTTTTCTTAAGAAATATATAGAAGCGATGGGATGGGATGATTTAAATTGGTTGGAAGATGTTCATATGGGCTATGAAGAAGATAGACCTGCTGTATTCTGCAGAAATGCAAATGGCTGGGTTACAATTCCAAAATCAATTAAACTGCCAAATAATCAACAAGATAGAGATATGATTGCAAGAGAACTTTTAGTTAAGTTTCAAATGTCTCCAAAACATCCTCTTGTTGATTTGAAAAAAGCTTATTTAAAATTTTAATATTTCAATTAAAAGTTGATTTTTTTTAAAAACCTAGTGCACAAGCTAGGTTTTTAAACGTTTTTATATTTGTATCGAATCACAAAATTTAATAGGCTCCCATAAACTAATATGGAGAGAGAATATGACTGATCAGTTAGGTGCTCTTACAACCATATTTACAGAATTTTACTACTGGGTGACAGTGGTACTGATGTTCTTAATTCACGTCGGTTTCTGTATGTATGAAGTTGGAGCTTCTCGATACAAACACCATCAACATACTCTTATGAAAAACACGATGCTGATACCATTGGTAACAGTAACATGGTTTTTATTTGGTTGGTGGATTTACTGGGCTTTTCCAACAGGACCTGGATTAGCACCATCAATAATGAATGAAAGCACTGCGCTCATCACGGACGAGTCAGCATTTAGTGCTACATGGTATACGGCTACAAGTGATTTAATGGCTGTCAATTTAGGAGACCATATTTCTGGTGTCTTCTGGGCTGCATTTTTACTTTTCTCTTGGACGGCTGCTTCCATCGTTTCTGGAGCAATCATTGAAAGAATTACGACTTTTGCATTTGGTATTTTAGCAATTGCAATTGGTTCTGTATTTTGGACAATTGATGCTGCATGGGGATGGCACTTCGATGGTTGGATGTTGAAACTTCTAGGATATCACGATGCGTACGCATCAGGAGTAATTCACGCGATTGCGGGTGGATTTGCTTTAGGTGTTCTAATGGTTTTAGGACCAAGAATTGGTAAGTTTTCTTCTAGCGGTGAACCAAGAAACATTGGACCAAGAAATCCTTGGTTAGTAACAGTAGGATTATTTTTAATTTATACTGGTTTCTGGGGATTTTACGCAGCATGTAACATACCTATTTTTGACCTTGGACCTGAGTATGGTATGGAAGGTATATCTTACTGGACAGCAACTAATATCTACGTAACGCCTACTACACTTAGTGGTATTACATTTAACTTCTTGATGTCATTATCAGGAGGATTATTAGCTGGATATTGGATTGCTAAAGGAGATCCTTTCTGGACTTACTCAAGTGGTCTAGCAGGTGTGATCTGTGCTTCAGCTGGAAATGATTTATATCACCCAATTCAAGCAATGATCATTGGTATGATCGGTGTTGTTATTGCATACAAACTTCATTACTGGGTTGAACGTAAGTTCAAAATTGATGATGCAGTTGGTGCCGTAGCAGTACATGGTTATGCTGGATTTGTAGGTCTTGTAATTTGTGGTTTTGTCTTAAATGGTTATCCATCATCTGGTTACAGTGTTGGTGCTATGTGGGACGGAACAACTTATGCAACAATTAATCCATTAGGACAGTTCATCGGAGCATTAATTATGTTCGTTGTTCTTGGACTAATACCAGGCTACATCATAGCTAAAGTTCTTAACGGTATGGGTAAATTAAGGATCCCACGTGAAGTTGAGATAGCTGGATTAGACTATGAAATGATGGAATCTGCTAAAGAAGATGAAAAAGCAGTTTCATCTGCAACCAGGTAAAGGAGGAAAATATGGCTACAGTTACAAACTGGATAGATCACCTTAATAAGCCAGCAGAAGAAGTTGCTGGTGCAATTTACCCTGGTGCTGGATCTGTTGAAGGCATACTGGTAATCATTGCATTGATCTTATGGGTTGGTTGGCACGTTTTGACTGCAAGAGCTGAAAGTGATGAACTTTCAAGACTTGCTAGAAAAAAACATAGTGCTAACGATCACAAAAGCAATATTACCGACTGGTAATTTAAATTAAAATTTGGGCGCTACTTAAATGTAGCGCCCTTTTTTATGTTCTAAATTTATGGAAGATAATAAAGAAGAATTAAGACCCTCAAAAATGAGAGGAGTAGCATTTCCTAAAGCTAAGTATGGTGTGATACTAGCTATAATTGTAATTATTGTTGTAAATTTAATTTATTATAAAGAAACAATTTTATCTTTTTTTAAATAATTATGTTAACTTAGGTTGTGTCTAAAAATTTATTTCAGATTGCTAAGCAAAAAAAAATTAAATATTTTTTAATCAGTTTTGTAGATTTATTTGGTGTATTAAGATCAAAATTAGTACCTGCTCATGCAATAAAAGAAATGCAAAATGCAGGAGCTGGTTTTGCTGGATTTGCAGCATGGTTAGATATGACACCTGCTGACTCAGACATGTTTGGAATTCCAGACCCAGATAGTTTAATTCAACTTCCATGGAATAAAGAAGTTGGATGGTTAGCATCTGATTTATGGATGAATGGCAAACCAGTAGATGCGTCACCTAGAGTGATGTTAAAAAATCAGATAAAAAAACTTAAAAAACAAAATTTAACAATGAAATCAGGTGTTGAGTGTGAATATTTTTTGATTTCACCTGATGGCAATTCAATTGCAGATCCAAGAGATACACAATCCAAACCTTGTTATGACCAATCTGCATTAATGAGAAGGTATGATTTAATTAAGGAAATTTGTGACTGTATGATTGAAATGGGATGGGGCCCTTATCAAAACGATCACGAGGATGCTAACGGTCAATTTGAAATGAATTGGGATTATTCAGATTGTCTAAAAACTGCAGATAGACATACCTTTTTTAAGTTTATGGTAAAAACAATTGCTGAAAAGCACGGATTAAGAGCAACATTTATGCCTAAACCGTTTGGAAATTTAACCGGCAATGGTTGTCATGCTCACGTATCGGTTTGGCAAGGTAGTAAAAATAAATTCTTAGATAATAAAGATAAACTTGGTTTAAGTAAAATGGCCTATAATTTTTTAGGTGGAGTAATTAAAAATGCTTCATCTTTATCTGCGTTTTTTAACCCAACAATCAATAGTTACAGAAGAATAAATGCACCACCTACAAAATCTGGAGCATCATGGTCACCAAGCAGTATTTCCTACACAGGTAATAATCGAACACACATGATAAGAATCCCTGATCCTGGAAGATTTGAATTAAGATTAATGGATGGTTCAGCTAATCCTTACTTATTGCAAGCAAGTGTTTTAGCAGCTGGTCTATATGGTTTAAAAAATAAAGTTGATCCAGGCAAACCTTTGGATTGCAATATGTATGAAGATCATCATAAATATCCCAACTTACCTAAACTGCCTGATGAACTTGCACAATCATTAAATTTATTAAAAAATAATAAAGATATGAATGATGCTTTTGGCAAAGATGTTATTGAAAGTTATATAAAGTTAAGAAGTTCAGAAATGAATGAATTCAAATCAAAAGATAGTTTTGATAAAACAAAAGATGTTACAAAGTGGGAAAAAGATAATACTTTAGATTGTTAGTACATGACTATATTATCTAACGGTCATCAATGGAAATATACGGAATTTACAGACAATAAAAATTACTCATTTAACAAAAAAGAAATTCTTAATTCTTTAACCTCAGAAGAAATTGATGATGCTTATAAGAGCATTTCCAAGTGGAAAGGTTATTCTCCTACTCCTCTGCTTTCTTTAAATAAACTTTCAAAAGAATTAAATTTAAACAAAATTTTTTATAAAGATGAAAATAAAAGATTTGATTTAAAATCTTTTAAAGCTTTAGGCGGAGCTTATGCGGTAGAAAAAGTAACCAAAGGAAATAAAGATATAGTGGTGGCAACAGCTACTGCTGGCAATCATGGAAGATCAGTTGCCTGGGGCGCTAAAAGATTAGGTCTAAGCTGTAAAATATTCATTAGTGAATTTGTAAGCGATGCAAGAGGCAAAGCAATGGCCGCACTTGGAGCAGATGTAGTAAAAGTAAAAGGTAATTATGAAAAATCTTTGATGGAATGCATAAAACAGTCTACTGAAAATAATTGGCAAATAGTTCAGGATGTTGCTTGGAAAGATTATATGGTCGTCCCCAAGTATACAATGGCAGGTTATACGGTAATGATGAAGGAGATAACTAATCAAATCCAGGAAGAGAAAATAACTCACATCATTTTACAGGCTGGTGTTGGTGGCATGGCTGCTGCCATGGTTGCAGGTATTGCAAGATATTTGAACTATGTTCCAACAATTATAGTTGTTGAACCGGATAGTGCCGCGTGTGTAATGGAAAGCATTAAAACTGGAAAAATAGAAAAAATAGATATTAAAAGAGAAAGCTTAATGGGTGGTATGTCTTGTGGTGAAGTATCATTGGTCCCATGGGAAATACTCAAAAATTCAGTTAAACATTGTATTAGTTTACCAGATGATGATATTGCAAAAACTATGAAACTACTTGGAAATTCAAGCTTTAGTGATGATAAAATAATTGCAGGAGAAAACTCAGCACCTGGCGTAATTAGTGTGATTACAAGTTGTGAAGATCAAGCAATTAAAGAAAAATTAGATCTAAATGAAAAATCTAATGTTTTGGTTTTTGGTTGTGAGGGAGATACCGATCAAGAAATGTATCAAAAGTTAATTAACCAAAATTAAATCAATGAGTAGCACAGGTATTTTTTGGATAAGAGAGGATTTTAGAATTGAAAATAATCCTGCTTTATCTTTTGCAACACAAAATCATGATAATGTAATTGCATTATATATTTATGATAATAATGATTTTGACAACAAAAGAGAAGCTCAAAAATGGTGGGTTTATAAATCACTAGAAACTTTAAAAAAAGAATTGTCAGATTATAAAATTAATCTTGAAATAGTAAAAGGCGATGAATTAGAAATTTTTTCTAAATTTAATAAAAAGGATAAGCTTTCAGTTTATTGGAATAAAATTTATGAGCCAGATGTTATAGCTAAAGGAAAAAAAATACGTGACCTTTTTATTAAAAATGAAATCAATTATAAATATTTTAAAGGAAATATTTTAAATGAATTTCAAGAGATAACAAAAAATGATGGAACTCCCTTTAAAGTGTTTACCCCTTTCTGGAGAAATGCGGAGCAAGTTTATTTAAATCAACCACCAAGTAAAAACTATATTGTTAAAAAGAAAATAAAAAAGATTACAATTTTTAAAAAGCCTATTGAACCAATAGATATTTTACCAAAAAAAAATTGGTATAAAAAATTTGAAAAATATTGGAAAGTTTCAGAAAATGACTCAAAAAAAATATTAAAAAATTTAATTGAAAATAAAATTAAGGATTATGGAACTTCTCGAGATATACCATCTATCGAAGGAACCTCTAAATTATCTCCCTACATAAAACATGGCCAAATTCATGTAGGCAGTATTTGGAAAAAATGTTCTGAAATTAAATCAAAAGGAATTGGTTATAGAAAATATATTAATGAGCTTGGTTGGAGAGAGTTTTCGCATAGTTTAATTAATTATTTCCCTGAATTCTTAAAAGGAAATTTCAGAAAAGAATTTGATAAATTCCCTTGGGCAAAAAATGAGAAATTCTTAAAAGCATGGAAAAGAGGAATGACCGGTTATCCTATTGTCGATGCAGGTATGAGAGAACTATATGAGACTGGATGGATGCATAATAGAATAAGAATGGTTGTTGGTTCATTTTTAGTCAAACATTTGAGAATTAATTGGACTGAAGGTGAGAAGCATTTTAGAAATTGTCTACTAGATTTTAACAAAGCAAATAATGTTGCTCAATGGCAATGGGTTGCTGGATGTGGGGCAGATGCAGCACCTTATTTTAGAATATTCAATCCAATACTTCAGGGTGAAAAATTTGATAAAGAAGGCAATTATGTAAAAAAATGGGTTCCTGAACTTAAAAATGTTCCAAATAAATTTATTCATAAACCATGGGAAATGGAATTAAAGTATCAAGAAGCTATAAAAACAATTATTGGCAAAGATTACCCGGGTCCTATTGTTATTCATGAAAAAGCTAGAGCTGCAGCTCTTGAAGCGTTTCAATCTTTGAAGAAAAAATAAATTTAGTTTTATTCTCCAATAAAATGGTGGATTATAGTCCTTTTTTGAGCCTCTAATCTGTGTTCAAATAAATATATGCCCTGCCAAGTTCCAAGCAACAATTCACTATCTTTTACACTTAGAGAAATTTGATTATTTGTTAATGCAGATTTAATATGTGCAGGCATATCATCTTTTCCCTCCGTAGTATGAACATATAGTTTGCTATCCATAGGAGCTAATTTATCAAAATAATTTATTAAATCTGTTTGTACATCTGGATCTGCATTTTCTTGAACAATTAATGAGGCGCTTGTGTGCTGAATACTCAAATTAAGAATACCATTTTTAAAGTTATTTTGACCAATCCAATGAATTGTATCATTAGTAAACTCATATAACTTTTGACCATTAGTCTTGATTTGAAGATTATAAAATTCTTGTTTCATCAATTATACTCCTTCGATGTAAGCTCATACAAACGACTAATGGTTCGTTTAAATGGTTTTTCTAACAATCTTGAAGAGGTAAATTGATCTAAATTTATATCAGCTGTAACTGCTAATGAAATATTTTTATCATAAATTACATCTAACAAAGTGATAAAACGTTGTTGTTGATTTGAATTTACATCATTAAATTGAGGTATTTGATCTATTACCATAAATTTACAGTTTTTAACTATTTCTAAATAATCTTCCGCTCCTAAATTTTGATCACAAAGTTGATTAAAGTCACATCTAACAATTCCCTCATAAAAGTTTTCTATTTTAAATTCTCTCCCCTTTACATTAATTGTTATTGAAGATTGTATTTTATCCTTTGTTATGGTTCTAAAAAATTTGTTAATCTTAAAATTCGTTTCTTGATTAAGTGGAAAAAAATATCTCTGTTTTTGATTATCATTAGATTTTCTATAATCATCCTCAATTTTTAATTCGTACTCAATGGATTGATCTTCCATTATTTTTATAAAAGGTATAAATTGTTCACGTTGAAGACCTTCTTTATAAAGTTCTGAAATTTTAGTATTTGAAGAAAGAATAATTTTAATATCTTCTTTAAATATTTGTTCAAATAGTTTTCCTAAAATCATTGCATCAACAATGTTTGTTACTTGGAACTCATCGAAATAAACTAATGAAGCTTTTGATTTTAAATTTTTAACAAATTGATTGATTACATTTTCTTCATTTTTTTCTTTTTGTTCATGGACAAAATCATGAAAACCTAACATAAATTCATTAAAATGCTTTTTTAATTTTTTTTCTTCAAGATGATCATAAAAGAAGTTTAAAATCATTGTTTTACCAACCCCTACACCACCATATAAATAAAATCCTTTTTTAGTTTTTTGTTTGGAAAATAATTTTGAAAAAAATGATTTGTAATTAATATTATGGTAATCTTCTAATTTTTTAATAACTTTGATTTGATTAGGATTAACTTCTAAATTTTGAATTTCACAATAAGATATGAATTCTTTTTCAAATTTTTTTGGCATCAATTTTTTTTAGTTTTAAAGTCAATACCGTACTCTGATCTTGGTCCTTTCCTTAGCCCGAATGGACCTGAGATAAATAAAGTTAATGGTTTAGTTCCTGGTTCCATATCTACTCTATGCAAATTATTTGCTGATCTAAAACCAATATACCCTGGTGGACGCCAAAACTTGCCAGTGCTTAATGTTTCCCAATAACCACCTCTTAAAATTATAGTGATATAAGGAAATGTGTGATTATGAACTCCTTCTCCATGGTCATCTGCCAGCATCTCATGAATTAATATATTGAATGGAAACCATTTAGGTCGATACCTCATCAAAACATAGTAACGGTTCATCCAAGGCTTTGCCTCTTTAAAATTAGGATGTGAAGGTCCTCTGTCTAATACAACTTTTTTTCTGCCAATTTTTTCTAAAAATTTCAAAAACATCTTTAGTTATATTGTACAATTGAACCATTTCTTACTAAATATAAATTGTTATTAAATATAAACGGTTCAGAGACTAATCCACCAGAAACTTTTTCAATTTTTATTATTTTTCCATCCTCAATCCCGGCTATGATCATTTTACCGTCTGAGGTAGTTAAATATAAATTTTTATCTCCAATTACAAAACCTACTGGATAAATATTTTTTCTTTTTTTAACTTTATAATTCAGAAATAGATCTGTAATTCGAATTATATTGCCTTTGTTTTTATCAATTAAATATAGAAAGCCTTCATCAGAAATCGTAAAAATTATATTTCCAACTAAAACGGGTTTAATGTTAGAATTAATTTTATTTATCCAATTGGTAGTACCAGTTTTAAAATCGATTGAATAGAACTCGTTTCTATTATTTGAAAAAAAAATTGTGTTTCCATCTGATATAAGTTTTGAAATTTTAAAATTATAATTCTCATTTATTATTGAACTACTTTGAGTTGGAATTTGCCAAGTAATTAATCCAGTTTCAACATTAACTGCAGTAATATCACCAATAGAATTACTAAATACGACATTTTCATTTAAAATTATCAGAGAATATTTATTACTTGAAATTATAAATGAGTCCTCTGTTTGCAAATTCCAACACTCGGTGCCATCGTTAATATTATAGCACCTAAGAGTATTTTTATAATCTACTAAAAATATTTTATCTTTATGTTTTTTAATATTTGAGTTAAATGGGTATTCATTATTATTTGACCAATTTAATTCTCCAGTACTAATATTTACTGAATAATATTTTGCTATGCTATCGGTTACTAAAAGATTTTGACCATCTACTAAAAAATTAAGTTTTGGTTTTAATTTTTTTTCAGATTTTGAATAATGGTTTTTTTTCCAAATAACTTTCTGATTATTATCATACCTAATAATTGAACCTTTTTTATCAAAAAATATTATTCCATTTTTTAAAAAAATCGGTTCGAAATCTAATTGATTAATTTCCTCTAACTTTGAAAATTTAAAATTACCAATCTTTGCTAATTTACCTTTGTAATTTTGCAAACCAAGATTATTTTGATTTTCATTATTTTTATTATTTATTTTTATTGATGATAGATCTAATTTTAAATCTTTATTAAATTCTGAAACACTTAAATTTTCTTCAGCAAAAACTTTTGTTATTTTTTTATCTGTTTCTAATTTATTTTCTTTATCTTTCCAAATTCTTGAGTTTTCGTTAAATGAACAGTTATTAAGAAAAAATAATACAATGAAAGTAAAAATTAATTTATTCACTCAAGTCTCTGTTCAATCTTTTCTCTGCTTGAAGTCTTATATCTGGATTTGAATTTTCTAAAGCTATTATTTGGTTGAAAAATTCTTTAGCTTTTTGTTTTTGATTATTTGCATAAAAATATTCTGCCATTAAATATAAAGAATGTGATTTCCAGACACTTTTTGAATTGATCAGAGGATTTAACATATTTAGAAGATCACTCTCCTGAGCGTTATCTGCATTGTAGAGTGCTTTCTTGTATATAATTAAATTGTTAATCTCACTGTCTAACGAAGTATCGTTTATCAATATATCAAATAATGAATTAATTCTGGACTGATCACTTACAAGATTATTATCAATGATGAAATAAAGGGATAAAGGTGAATAAGTTGGATCTTTCTTGTTTATAATTTCAATCAGGCTGCTAACTGTTTTTTCTTTTGTTTTTTCTGAATAATCAATGATTATTGAATTAAAATTATCTGAGATATCTTTTTTTTTATTAATTAAATATTTATCGTAACTAAAAACACCAACTATAATAATTATTAAGATAATTATACCTGAAATAATTTTATTTTTATTGTTTACAAAAAAATTCTTAATTTTTTCATTTCTAGTATTGGTATTTATAATTGATAAATCTTCGTCCATAACTAAATCATATTTCTTAAAACGTACTGCAGAATACCTCCATTTTTATAATACTCTAATTCATTTTTTGTATCAATTCTGCATAAAGTTTTAATTTTCTTTATTTCGCCTGAAGCATATTTAATTTCAACTGTCACTTCATCTGAGGGATTAACGCCCTTTTCTATATTTAGAATACTAATTAATTCAGAACCAACTAATTTTAGATTTTTTCTATTTACATCATCGACAAATTGTAATGGCAAAATACCCATTCCAATTAAATTAGATCGGTGAATTCTTTCAAAACTCTCTGCAATTACTGCTTTTATCCCAAGTAATTTTGTTCCTTTAGCTGCCCAATCTCTAGACGATCCAGTTCCATACTCTTTTCCACCAATTACAACTAAATCTGTTCCTCTTTTTTTATATTCAACAACCGCATCATAGACAGGAAGAACTTTTTCTTCTGGATATAACTTTGTAAAACCACCCTCTGTACCAGGAGCCATTTCATTTCTAATTCTTATATTTGCAAAAGTTCCTCGCATCATAACTTCATGGTTACCTCTTCTTGAACCATATGAGTTATAATCTTTAGGTAAAATTTGGTGTTCCATAAAATATTCACCAGTTGGACTATCTTTTTGAATACTGCCGGCTGGCGATATATGGTCAGTGGTAACCATATCACCTAAAATTAATAATGGTCTTGCATCCTTAATTTCTTTAAATCCTTCTGGTTTATCTGGCAACGAGTCAAAAAACGGAGGTTTTTTTACATATGTTGATCCCTCATCCCAATTATAGATACTGCTTTTATCAGTTTTAATTTTTTGCCATTGAGTTGGGCCCTCAGAAACATTTGAGTATCTTTGTATAAACATCTCAGCATTAAGTGAGTCTTTTAAAGTTTCTTCTATCTCTTTATTTGAAGGCCAAATATCTTTTAAAAATACATCTTTTCCATCTTTATCTTTTCCTAATGAATCTTTGTACAAATCAACTTCCATATGCCCAGCTATTGCATATGCAACAACAAGTGGGGGTGAAGCCAAATAGTTAGCTTTTATATGTGGAGAAATTCTTCCCTCAAAATTTCTATTTCCAGATAAAACTGAAACAGCATAAATATTTTCTTTTTGGATCGCTTCTACAATATTTTCTGGGAGTGGCCCTGAATTTCCAATGCAAGTTGTACAACCATACCCAACCAAATTAAAACCAAGTTGATCTAAATAAGTATTTAATCCCGCTTTTGCCAAATAGTCTGTAACTACTTGAGATCCAGGTGCTAGAGAAGTTTTTACCCAGGGTTTAACCTGCAAACCTTTTTCAATAGCTTTTTTAGCTAATAGTCCAGCCCCGATTAGAACATTTGGATTAGAAGTGTTCGTACAAGAAGTTATTGCAGCAATTAATATTGAGCCATCTTTAATTTCGTAATCTGTATTTGATACTTTCGAAATTGACTTTTCATTTTTATTTGTAGCTTCCTGCAATACTTTTTGAAACGAATTAGGTGCATCTGTTAAAAGAACTTTGTCTTGAGGCCTTTTAGGTCCTGAAATAGTTGGTACGACTGTGGACATATCTAAAGATATAATGTCAGTAAATTCTATTTCGTTACTCGCCCATAAACCTTGTTCCTTGGCATAATTTTCTACGATATCAACAGTTTGTTGATCTCTTCCAGAAAATTTCAAATACTTTAATGTTTCTTCATCGATAGGAAAAAAACCACAAGTAGCACCATATTCTGGTGCCATGTTTGCAATTGTTGCCCTATCCGCTAGTGTTAAATTTTTTAAACCCTCTCCATAAAACTCAACAAACTTACCAACCACTCCTTTATCTCTTAACATTTTAACAACAGTTAATACTAAATCAGTTGCAGTAGTTCCTTCTGGCATTTTGTTCTTCATTTCAAAACCGATGACTTCTGGTATTAACATGGAAATTGGTTGACCTAACATTCCTGCTTCAGCTTCAATTCCTCCAACACCCCATCCTAAAACAGATAAACCATTTACCATTGTTGTATGACTATCCGTTCCAACTAAAGTATCTGGAAAAAGATATTTTTCACCTTTAAATTCCTCTGACCAAACAACTTTTGACAAATATTCAAGATTTACTTGGTGACAAATTCCTGTTCCTGGTGGAACTATTCTAAAATTATCAAATGCCTGCTGTCCCCATTTTAAAAAAGAATATCTCTCACCATTTCTTTCAAATTCTATATCGACATTTTTTTCAAAAGAATCTGCTTTTGCAGATTGGTCGACTTGCACAGAGTGATCAATTACAAGATCAACTGCAGACAGTGGATTTATTGTATTTGGATCTTTATTTTTTTCTTTAACTGCTTCTCTCATTGCAGCTAAATCTGCAACCGCAGGTATTCCTGTATAATCTTGAAGCAAAACTCTTGCTGGTCTATATGCAATTTCAGTTTTAGATTTTTTTGTCTTTAGCCAGTTTTTAATCGCCTCTATTTGAGATTTTGTTACACTTAAGTCGTCTTCGTATCTTAATAAATTTTCTAGTAAAACTTTAAGAGATTTTGGAAGTTTATCTATTCCTTCAAGTCCATTTTTTTCTGCTTCATTTAATGAGTAATAATTATACTCCTTGTCATTGACTGTGATTTTTTTTAGTGATTTATAAGAATTTTTGTTTCCTGGGGTCATATTATAAATAAAAAGTTATTATGCTTGTTAAAAGAAGCAGTGACATAGCATAATTAAAGTAATTAATAAATTTCTGATTTGTCGCAAATTTCCTGAAAAATTTACCTAAGAAGGTCCACAGAGTTATACTGGTCACTGAAACAATTAAGGCCATAATGATAATTTGAGTCGTATAACTTACAAAGGTTTCTCCTGGATCAATATAAGTTGAAACAAGAATAATTGATGCAATAACGCCTTTAGGATTTAAGAATTGAAAAATAAAAGTTTCGTGAAACATAATTGGATTTTTGTTTTTATTTTCCTGATCAGAAGGTCCTGAAAAAGAAATTTTGTATGCTAAATAAATTAAAAATAGAGTTCCTAAATATTTCAATACCTCTTGAATTATAGGATAAAGTTTAAAAATATTTATCAACCCTAGAGCTAAACATAATAACAAAAATGGAAATCCTAAAGTTACACCAATTATATGTGGCAGTGTTCTAAGAATACCAAAATTGAAACCAGAATAGAAAGCAACGAAATTATTTGGTCCAGGAGTAAATGCTGCAACAATTCCAAATAAAGTTATAGAAAGAATTTCAGGATGCATTACTAAGCAATCGGTAATCCATTATCTGCTTTTTGGGAAGGATGAACAAGTATAACCTTGCCATCGGCATCAATTGCTCCTAAAACCAATACTTGAGAAACTATTCCAGCAATATTTTTTTCAGGAAAATTACAAACAGCAATAACTTGTTTTCCTTTTAAATTCTCCTCATTATAATAATGAGTAATTTGAGCTGAAGATTGTTTAATGCCAATTTCACTTCCAAAATCAACTTCAATAACTAATGAAGGTTTTCTGGCTTTTTCATTTTTTTTTACAGAAATTACAGTACCAATTCTAATATCTACTTTATCAAAATCATTATAGGTAATTTGCTCTTTGATCATAATATAATATAGTGTTTTAAGTTTATGAGTATAGATAACAATTTATATGAAAAATCAATCAAGATTTTAACTGACTTAATCGCATTTAAAACTATCTCAGGTCAAGATAACAGTAATTTAATTGATTATTGTGAAAAAATTTTAAATAAAATCGGAATAGATACTTTCAAAGTTTATGATGATGATAAAAAAAGAGTAAATCTTTTTGGAACTCTTAAAGCAAAAAATCAAAGCACAAAAAAACCCATCATATTATCTGGTCACACTGATGTGGTTCCAGTATCTAAAGGTTGGAGCAGTGATCCATTTGTTGCAACTATAAAAAATGATAAATTATATGGAAGAGGCTCATGTGATATGAAAGGTTTTATTGCATGTACACTTGCTTATGCACCTATCTTCAAAGAAAGTAATTTAGATAGAGACTTACATTTTTGTTACACATTTGATGAAGAGACTGCGTGTATCGGAGCTCCCTTATTAATAGAGGAATTGAAAAAAAGAGATATCAAAAATGGAATTTGTATAATTGGTGAACCAACTAAAATGAAAATTATTGACGCCCACAAAGGTATGAATGAATATACAGTTCACTTTGGAGGGCTTGCGGGACATAGTTCTAAACCACATTTAGGAGTAAATGCTGCAGAATATGCTACTAGATATGTTGGAAAACTTTTAGAAATTAGGGAAGAATTAAAAAAAAGAGTTCAAAAAGATAGTATTTTTGATCCACCACATTCAACTTTATCAATTGGTGGAATTAAAGGTGGTATTGCTCATAATGTCATTGCAGATAAATGCAGTGTTGAATGGGAAACAAGACCAGTTGTTAAAGAAGATGGAGAATTTGTTACCAATGAAATTGATAAATATGTAAATGAAGTACTTCTACCTGAAATGCAAAAAGTATTTCCAGACTCTTATATTAAAAAAGAAGTGATAGGTGAAGTTATTGGTTTTAACAGATTAGATGAGTCTGAAGCATGTGAATTTGTATCAAATATAACTGGTGATAATTCTAGAGAAGTAGTTTCTTTTGGAACAGAAGCTGGTTTATTTCAAGAACTAGGAATCAGTACTGTTGTTTGTGGACCTGGATCGATAGAACAAGCTCACAAAATTGACGAGTTCATAGAATTAAATGAAATGAAAAAGTGCCTTAAGTTTTTAGAAGGTGTGAAAGATAAATCAGTAAATTAACTCCAACCACCCACGGCTTTTACTTCTAAAAACTCTTCTAAACCGTGTTCACCTGCTTCTCGACCTATTCCAGAATGTTTAAAACCACCAAAAGGTGCATCAACTGCAATACCAGCTCCATTAACATCAACCATTCCAGATCTTAATTTTCTTGCAACTCTTTGTACTTTTTGAGAGTCTTGGGTTTGAATATAGTTTGTTAGTCCATAAGCAGTATCATTTGCAATTTTAATTGCATCTTCTTCTGTTTCAAAAGGAATAACAGATAAAACAGGTCCAAAAATTTCTGTTCTTGCAACTTCCATATCATTATTTACATCTGCAAAAACAGTTGGTTTAACAAAGTATCCTTTGTCTAATCCATCAGGTTTACCTGTTCCTCCAGCAACTAATTTAGCACCTTCATCTATTCCTTTTTGGATTAAAGTTTGTATTTTATTGTATTGAGTTTCTGAAATAACTGGACCTATATGTTCTCCTTCTTTTTTAGGATCACCCACCTCAAAATTTTCAGTATATTTTTTTAATCTCTCAATAGCTTCTTCATACATTGATTTTTCAACTAACATTCTTGTCGGTGCATTACAAGATTGTCCAGAATTTCTAAAACATCTTAAAGCACCTCTTTCAATAGCCTCTGGATCAGCATCTTTAAAAATTATATTCGCTCCTTTACCACCTAATTCTAAGCTTACTCTTTTAAAATCTTTAGCAGCATTTTGTGAAATCAAAGCTCCTGCTCTTGTTGATCCAGTAAAAGATATCATATTAATATCTGGATGACTTGTGAGAGCATCGCCTGTTGTTGCTCCATCACCATTTACTAAATTGAACACACCTTTTGGAAATTTTACTTCATCAATAATTTCAGCAAGTATCATTGATGAAAGTGGTGCTAATTCTGATGGCTTTAAAACCATTGTGCAACCTGCGGCTATTGCTGGCATTACTTTTAAACAAACTTGGTTCATCGGCCAATTCCATGGTGTTATTAATGCACAAACACCTTTTGGTTCATAAATTAATCTTTGGTTAGGAGCATGATCTCCTAATGGTTTTTCAAATTCAAAATTTTTTAAATATCTAATAAATGATTTGATATGACTTGCTCCTGTACCTGCTTGTAATTTTGTTGCAAAATCTTTTGGAGCACCCATTTCAAGAGTTATGGCTTCTGCAATATCTGCCCATCTTTTCTTATAATTTTCATAAAGTTTTTCTAATAATTCAATTCTTTCTTCTTTAGAAGAAAAGGCCCATGACACATAGGCATCTTTAGCTGCATTAACAGCATTATCAACATCAGCTTTGTTTCCCAAAGTAATTACTGCACAATTTTCTTCTGTAGCAGGATCAATTACTTTAATTTCCTCAGAGCTATTTGGCTTAACCCACGCTCCGTTAATATAAAAATTTTTTTTGTCTAACATCTTATGACGTTATCCTTTCTTTATGTTTTTGCAAATAAATTAGTTAATTCATAAACAATAGTTGCTGCTGCTAAAGAAGTTACTTCTGCATGGTCATATGCTGGAGAAACCTCAACAACGTCAGCTGAAACTAAATTTAATCCAGACAAACCTCTTAAAACGTTTACCATTTCTCTAGTTGTCATTCCCGCAATTTCTGGTGTCCCAGTGCCTGGAGCGAATGCTGGATCTAAAACATCAATATCTATTGATAGATATAGAGGATTGTCTCCTACTCTTTTTCTAATCCTCTCTGCAATTTTGTTGGTTCCTTCTTTTTGAAACTCATCACAATGAATTATTTTAAATCCAAAACTTTCATCATTTTTAATATCATCTCTGCTATAAAGTGGGCCTCGAATTCCAACATGCATAGAGGCATCATCTAAAAATAATCCTTCTTCTCTTGCTCTTCTGAATGGAGTTCCGTGAGTATAAGGTGCACCAAAATATGTGTCCCAAGTATCTAAGTGGGCATCAAAATGAACTAAAGATACAGGGCCTTTATTTTTTTTATTGATTGCTCTTAACAGTGGTACTGCAATAGTATGATCTCCACCTAAACTTATAATTCCTCCAACTTTATTTAGTAAATTTGTTGCACCTACTTCTATTTGTTTAATTGCTTCATCAATACTAAATGGATTGCAAGCGATATCACCAGCATCAGCAACTTGTTGGATTTTAAAAGGCTCAACATCATAGTTAGGATGATAATTGGTTCTTAAATGTCTTGATGCTTGTCTGATGCTTTGTGGACCGAATCTTGCTCCTGGTCGATAACTTGTACCAGCATCAAACGGTATTCCAACTATCGCAACATCACAACTTTCTACATCTCTTAGTTCAGGAAGTCTTGCAAAAGTACTTGGGCCAGCAAATCTTGGAACTTTAGTTCCACTAACTGGTTGAATTGGATTTTTGTTTCTTTCTTTTTTCATTTTTTAATAATCTAAGATAATATTATCTCATCTAATTCGTCTATAATAATTTAATGAAAATTTTATTTTTATTTATTCTTATTTTTCATATTTCGCATGTAAATGCTGATGAAATTTATAATCTGATAAAAATTCCAAATTTAGAAATTTATAAATTAAAAAACGATAATAATATTCGTTATTTAAGCGCTAAAGGTAATTTTAAAATTGGCGCGAATAAGAATATTAGTTGTGACAAAGTTGATATAAATAATTTAAATACAAAATTTCCTTTAATTGAAAAAAATCTTAATCGATATAATTCTAATTTTCTTAATAAGATAAAATTAAAATATATTGTACTTTGTGAAAATTTATTCATATCTGAAATTAATACTGGGGGAATACCTGATAATAAAAACAGAACCTTAATTTTAGATATTAATTTTAATAAAAAATATTTTCAAAGAATGATACACCATGAAATTTTTCATATGATTCAAAATACACATGTTGAATATTTTGATGAGGGTAAATTTTCTTCTTTAAATCAAACATCATTTAATTATGCTGAATGTTCAACTTGTTCTGATAGATTAAACTTAGATCTATATGAAAAAACTGATGGTTTTTTGACAGAATATTCTAAATCTATCCCTTCTGAAGATATGGCGGAAATTTTTTCATTTTTAATGACTGATAAAGAAATAATTGAAGATAAAATCTATAGCGACAAAATCCTGAATAATAAA
The DNA here is from genome assembly GCA_902573755.1 of uncultured Pelagibacteraceae bacterium. Classification (GTDB taxonomy): domain Bacteria; phylum Pseudomonadota; class Alphaproteobacteria; order Pelagibacterales; family Pelagibacteraceae; genus Pelagibacter. The sequence goes on along the minus strand of CACGLD010000001.1, from coordinate 65,311 downwards.
GTGAATTTTATAAAATCAAACTTAGCTAAAATAGATAAAAATATTTTATGATTAAAACTATTAAAGCTTCAAAATCAGAAAAAATTTTATTTATATTTTTAATTAGTCTTTCAATATTTGCTTTTACATCTTTTTTTTTATTAAAAAATAAATGTCTATTTGTTGAAAAAAATAATTTAAGTAAACTTAATTTTAACGAACCAAATAATATTGCGGTGATGAATGTTGAGTGTGGAAATGTAATAATTGAACTTTATCCAGATATTTCGCCTAAAGCAGTAGAAAGATTTAAAATTTTAATTGAACAAAAAATGTATGATGGTTCTGCTTTTTATAAAGTTTCAGAAAATACTTTTGTACAAGCTGGAGATATTGAGTATGGAAATATAAATAATTTAGATTATTCCAAAATTGGTAGCGGAAAGTCTGGATTAGGACTGTTAAAATCAGAACTGAGTAACGATTTTAAATTTACGGAGGGTAGTGTTGGTTTTGCTAGAGCAACAGAATTTGATACAGAAGATAGTGAATTCTTTATTACATTAAAAGAAATACCAATTTATCAAGGTGAATATACTCCAGTTGGTAAAGTAGTTTATGGTTTAGATATATTAACTAAAATTAAAACAGGTAATAAGGCAATTTATGTTTTAAGACCTGATTATATTAAAACCTTTAGAATGTTTAATTCTAATTAACCAAAGGTTTTCCAGTCGACAATGTATGTTTAATTCTTTCTTGAGTTTGTTTTGTTTCTATCAATCTCATAAAAGAGTCTAGTTCTAATTTATACAGATCATCCTCTGACAATTCTTTTTCAATAGTAGTGTCTCCACCACTTAAAACGTTTGCAAGTTCAGTTCCAACATGCATACCATGATCTAAAATTACCTTTTCGTTGTATAATTTCTCTAAAACCTTAACCATTTTATCTTTCAACGGCTTTCCAGAAAGTTTGAATTTGCACTCTTCTGGAGGAACAAAATCATTATTTTGATCAATTAAATTTTTTGACTCCTCAAAAAGACTGTTTCTGTTCATTATTTTTTTGTCTTCTGGTCTTAAATATTTTAATGGCTCAGCCTCAATTGGAGATGTGGCTGTTTTAGCGTAACCAATAATATCAAAAACTTTTAGCGGTGCATAATCTGGGTCTGATTTTGCTTCTTCTGTTTGTGACCATCTCCACAACATTTCTTTACATCCTCCGCCTGCTGGAACTAATCCAACAATAGTTTCAACTAATCCAATAACTAAATTTGTGTGTGAGGCAACAAAATTACTTTGAACCAAAACCTCAAAGCCTCCTCCAAGTGTAAGTCCAGACGGAGCTGATACAACTGGGTACTTAGAGTATTTTAAAGTTTTGCATGTATCTTGAAAATACTTAATGAATTTTTCAATTGATTTAAAATCTCCTTTGTCAGCAAAATTCATAGTATAACTTAAATTTACACCTGCTGAAAATTGCATGCTTTCATTAATTACAATTAAAGGTTTGTCAGTTGCATTTTTCAGTGCATCCATTGAATCATAGTCTAATGCACAAGCTTTTGTTGTAAATTCAACAATATTAAAATCTTTAAATCGATGAATTTCAGCTGAATTATTTTTATCCAGTTTAATTGCTGATGGTCTTATTTTTCCTAAAGTTTGAATGTCCGTATAAATTTGTCTTTCTCCATAGAAATTTTCATCTTTTGATTTTGATAAATTTTCTAAAAATTTATTATTTTCAAAGTCATCTATTCTTTCAAAGAAATTCTTTATCCCTATAGATTTCAACATTTCAAAAGGACCCATTGCCCAATTAAAACCAAGTCTCATAGCTTCATCAATATCATTAAACTTATCGGTAATTCCTGGAACCAGTGAAGATGCATATTTAATTATTTTTGAAATTACAATCCAGGCATATTCACCAAACTTATCTTTTCGATTAATTAAATTGCTAATATCAACAGTCTCAATTCCTAAATCTATTTTTTTTGTTGCTGAATATTCTCCTGTTTCTAAATTAATTGCTTCTAAAATTTTTTGATCTCCACTTTTATTCATTCTATAAAAGCCACCTTTTCCTTTACGCCCTGTATACCCTGTCTCAATTAATTTTTTGACTAATGGAATTTCTTTTGCAACAATTTGAAATTCATCTTTATCTGAAAGTTCTTTGATAAAGCTTTTTAATACATCAGCCATCAAATCAATTCCAATCAGATCATACAATCCAAATACTCCTGTTTTAGGTATACCCATTGGTCTACCAAAAACTGCATCCGCTTCTTCAATTGAAAGTTTCATTTTGAATGCTTCCGTCATGGCAACCTGCATAGCATAAACACCAATTCTATTACCTAGAAAACCTGGGGTATCGTTGCAAACTATAGCACCCTTACCGAGCTCAACTTCACAAAATTTCTTTAAAGAATTAATTTTATTTAAGTCGTTATTTTCGCTTTTAACAATTTCTAACAATCCCATGTATCTGACAGGATTAAAAAAGTGAGTGATACAAAAATCTTTTTTTTCTTCGTCATTTAGTTTTTCAGATAGAACTTTAATTGGAATTGAAGATGTATTTGATGAAACTATTGCACCTTTTTTTCTGTTCTTAAATATCTTCTCATAAATATTATGTTTAATGTCAATTCTTTCTACTACTGCCTCCACCACCCAATCTGCATCTTTTACTGTGTCAAAATTTTCTTCAATATTTCCAACATTAATATTGTTAATTTTACTTTTATCTATTAGCAAAGGAGGTCTAGATTTATGAATTCTTTCTCTAGCTTTTTCACTGATTTCAGTAGTTAAATCTAAAAGAGTAACTGGTACGCCCGCATTACATAAGTGGGCAGCTATTCCACTACCCATTGTACCAGAACCAATGACTACAACTTTTTTAATTTCCATACCAACTTCTATATATGATTAAATTATTTGGGTAAATTATCTATTTATTCCTCTTAATCGCTCAGATCTTCTTCTTAATAGTTCAGCAGTTACAAGTATTAAAGTTGATAAAATAATTAAACATGTAGCTACCGCAAGAATGGTTGGGCTTAATTGCTCTCTTAATCCAGTCCACATCTGAACAGGAATAGTTGTGTTTTCTAAACCCGCTAAAAACAAAACAACTACAACTTCATCAAAAGATGTCACAAAAGCAAACAATCCTCCTGAAATAACGCCAGGTAATATTAATGGAAGAGTAATTTTCATAAATGTGTTTACTGGGTTACTACCTAAGCTTGCTGCGGCCCTTGTCACACTATGATCAAAACCAGAAAGTGTCGCTGTTACGGTAATCACAACAAATGGAGTACCTAAAATTATATGTGCTAATACTATACCGGTATGAGTTGCGGCCAAACCAACCTTTGCCATAAAAAAGAAAATTGCAACCCCAGAAATAATTAAAGGAACAATCATTGGTGAAATTAAAGTAGCCATTATAATTCCTTTGTATGGCATATGCCTACTACTCAAACCTAAAGCAGCTAAAGTACCTAAAATTATTGAACCAATAGTTGCAAATATTGCAATAATAAAACTATTTTTTGCAGCTAATCCCCAAGGATTTTTAGTTCCATAAATCATATCTTTGTACCATCTTAAAGAAAAAGCATCTGGGTCTAGATTTTTCATTCCTTCTGAAAAAACTAAAAATTCTTCTGCATTAAATGATAGTGGAAAAATTACAAACAAAGGCGCTATTAAAAAGAAAAATACAAAAGTACAAATAGAAAGATAAATATAATGCCAAATTCTATATCTTGTTTCTGTATAACTTGGTAATGCCATAATTATCCTAATTTAATATTGTCAACTCCAACTAGTTTGTTGTAAATCCAGTAAATAACTAAAACTCCGCTAAGCAACATTAATCCCATAGCTGATGCAAAACTCCAATCTAAAGTTTGTTTCATATGGAATGCAATTTGATTACTTATTAAAGTTCCCGATGCTCCACCTACTAATGCAGGAGTAATGTAATAACCAATTGCTAAAATAAATACCAATAAGCATCCTGCTCCTATCCCTGGGATTGTTAATGGAAAATACACTTTCCAAAATGCAACAAAAGGTGTTCCACCCAATGATTTGCCTGCTCTCATCAGGCTTGGAGATATAGTTTTCATTACACTATAAAGAGGAAGAACCATAAATGGCAGTAATATTTGGGTCATCGCAACATAGGTCCCTACTTTATTATACATCATCTCTGGCCTGCTATCGTCAGCCACTAGACCTATCATGACAAAAAAATCGTTAACTATTCCTTGTTGCTGAAGCAAAATCATCCAACTCGCAGTTCTTACTAGTAATGAAGTCCAGAAAGGAAGGAGAACACATATCATTAACAGGTTTGAATATTTCATTGGTAATGTTGCTAGCAAATGTGCGATTGGATAACCCATTAAAAAGCAGAACAAAGTTACAAAAAACGCTATTTCTAAAGTTCTTAGCCATAAGATTCTGTGAATTCTTCTATCTTCATCCACTTGAGCAACACTTCCGTCTGGAGCATAATACATATCCATACCTTTAAGATATTTGGCTAAAGTGTAAGGTGGTGCAGTTCTTTTGATCGCCTGCCAGTACTCTACCTTATTCCAATTTGGGTGCACTTTGACCATTTGCTCTTTGATACTTATGGATTCATCAATTTTTTTTCTTTTAATATTTCTAAACAGTCTTTTTGTTGTCGAATTAAAACCATTCTTTTCTTTATTTAATCTTTGACCAAGTTTTCCGTGCTCTTGTTTCTCAACGAGTGCTTTATAATCGTAATAAAAACCAGCAAAAACTTCCTCTGGTGGTAATTCTTTTCCGTCCCACTTTTCCATTTCTTTAAATGTTTTAGGAAGCATATTTGTGATCATTTTATCATCTATACTTCTGCTAAACATCTCTCCTATAGGAAATACATAAGTAATAACTAAAAATAAAAGTAATGGAGCAACAAGAAGAAACGCTTTTATTTTATTCTTCTTTTCTGCTTTTTTTAAACTGACCTCTAAGGGTATTCCGTCAGTTGTTAAAATTTGTTTTGTTTCAGAGCTCATAAAAAAATAGGGCGGCTATAAATAACCGCCCTAAATATATTATATAAATTCAGTGTTTAAAACTGAAATTATAGTCCTGCTTTCATTGCTTCCCACTTCTCACCAATTTCTGTTCCATAATCAGCCCAGAAGAATGGGTCAACTAAGAAATAGTTTTTAGTGTTTGCAGGAGCAGTAGGCATTTGAGGCATCATTGCAGTTTTACCATCTTTGTACCATGGCTCACCAGCAGTGATTACATCAAGAGAAGATTTTCTCCATGGAGCATATGCAATGTACTTCGCGCTACCAGCTAACATCTCCGTGTTAGTCATCATAGCTAAAGCTTTTTTAGCATTTGCTTCATCTGGTCCACCTTTAACAAGTGCGAAATATTCGTAGTCAAGACCTTGACCATCCCATACTTGTTTAATTGGAGCATTTTCACCTACTTCAGCGTTAAAGAATCTTCCGTTCCAACCAGTTGCCATTACAACTTCACCAGCAACTAATAATTCAGGTGGTTGAGCACCTGCAGACCAGAATACACATCCACCATTAGGATCTTGGCAAAGAGCTTTGATTTTATTCATAGCTCTGTCAATTCCACCTTCTTCTAAAAGTTTTCTGTAAACTCTAGTTCCGCCGTCACCTAACTTAACACCGTCAGCAGCTAAAGCGATTTCTAAATTAGTTAAAGCACTTTTGTAGATTGCTCTTTTTCCAGGGAATTTTTTAGTGTTAAAGAAATCCTTAATTGTTTTAGGCTCTTTACCACCAAATGCTCTTGTATCAAAAGCATAGTTCCAAGAATATAAAATGTTACCTACAGCACATTCACTTGGCATTCCTGTGAAGAAGTCTTCACTTGCAGGAGTTCCATCTGGTGCAGCTGGGAAGTCTTTGTCAAAATCAAATTTAACAAACAAACCTTCATCACATCCATTAATAGTATCGAATGCAAATAAGTCTATGATATCCCAAGTTATAGCACCCGCTTCTTTTTGTGCTTTGATTTCTGATAAACCACCAGAATAGTCAACCCAGTTGATTTCTATTCCAAGCGCTTTAGCAGTAGGATCACCATACCCAAGCTTTTGAGACTCTGTATAAGCTCCACCCCATGATGCTACTGTAACAGCAAAGGCTGAAGAAGTTAGAGATACAACAAAAGAAAGAGCTAGTAATAATTTACTTAGTTTTTTCATTATTCCTCCGTTTAAACGTTGATATAAATTAATTTATATAAGTAAAAGTACAACAAATAGCTAAAGTGAAGTCAACAGCTGATTTTGTCGTTGATATATGTAATTTTTAATTGAAGATTATTTTGGGTCTAGTGCTCTTGCATCAGCACTATTCCAACCAATATTTATATCTTCGCTGACTTTAAGCTCTAAATTAGATGTGCTATTAGGAACTTTAAGAATAAATTCTGAACTTCCTAAAAGATTAAGCCTAACTCTAGTATGATCACCGTGATAAATTACTTCCTCAATCTTTCCAGTAAACATATTATCCATCTTGTCAGTTGGATTAATTAACGCCCTTTCAGGTCTTAATGAAACAGTTGTTTTTTCTCCTTTTGACTTAACAGATATTGGGTTTGCTAGTATCTCTGAGTTTGATAATTTAACTTTACATTTATCTTTATCTATATCCACAACTTCACCATTGAAGGTATTGTTCTCACCTATGAACTCAGCAACAAAAGAATTAACAGGTTTTTCATAAAGCTCAGCTGGATCTGATAACTGTTGAACTTTTCCATCATTGAAAACTGCAATTCTATTTGACATAGTTAATGCCTCACTTTGATCATGAGTTACATATACAACTGTTACACCGATGCTTTCATGAATATGTTTAATTTCATATTGCATACTCTCTCTTAAGTTTTTATCTAGTGCTCCAAGAGGCTCATCCATTAAAACAACTGCAGGGTCAAATACTAGGGCTCTTGCAACTGCCACACGCTGTTGTTGACCACCAGAAAGTTGTGCTGGCATTCTAGACTCAAAACCATTTAGAGAAACCATTGATAATGCTTTATCAACTTTTTTATCAATTTCATCTTTTTCAACTTTTCTTACTCTTAGAGGAAAAGCTAAATTTTCATAAACTGTCATGTGTGGAAACAAAGCGTAGTTTTGAAAAACCATTCCAATTCCTCTTTTATGAGGTGGAATATTTGAAATTATATTTCCATCTAATAAAATTTCACCATTCGTTGGAGTTTCAAAACCTGCCAACATCATCAAACATGTTGTTTTACCTGAACCAGACGGACCAAGCATTGTTATGAATTCACCTTCTGCAATATCTAATTGAAGATCTTTGACGACAAGAACTTTACCGTCATAACTTTTATCTACCTTGTCGAATTTTACAAATTCTGGATTTTTAGACATAAAGGTGCATATAAAACATTTGTGTAAATAGATTTCAATAGCTAATTAACTCTTAATATGAAGCTCTTTTGGAAAATTACAGAATAATTCTGATCCATTCTCTGTAACTCTTATAGCCTCAGATGCTTCAACACCCCAATCACCAAACTGCATTACCGCTATCATGTGGAAACAAACGTTAGGTTCTAAAACTGTCATATCTCCCTTATAAATATTAAGAGTATGTTCTCCCCAATCAGGAGGATAACCAATTCCAATTGAATAACCTGTTCGAGATTTTTTTTCTATTCCATATTTATCTAAAATTTTCCAAAAAGCTTGTGCAACATCATCTGCTGTATTCCCAGGTTTAATTTTACTTATACCAGCATTTAAAGCTTCAATTGTTTTGTTCATTGTATCAATCTTTAATTGATTGGGTTTTCCAAGCAGAACTGTTCTAGCCATTGGAGCATGATATCTTTTATAAACCCCAGATAATTCAATAATTGTAGCCTCACCTTCCACAAATTTATCTTGTGTTGCTGTTAAATGTGAAGCTGAAGTACCTTTCCCTGTTGGAAGTAATGTTGCAATACTAGAATATTCTCCTCCAAATTCCTCTGTTCCATAAAATAAAGTTTTTTGAATTTCTCCAACCGCATCACACTGTCTGACACCTGGTTTAATAACTTCCATAGCAGTTTTCATTCCTTTTTCAGAAATTTTTGCAGCAGATTTCATGAAACCTATTTCAGCATCTGATTTTACTAACCTTGCCCAATTAACTAGACGATCGCTATCTTTAATTTTTGCATTAGGCAATCCTTGCTTTATTTTTTCATAACAAAACGCAGTGAAGTAATGTGCGTCCATTTCTAAGCCAATGCATAACTTATCCCATTTTCTTTCTTTTATAATCTCTACCAAATTATCATAAGGATGTTTTGGCCATGTATGAATGTAATTTTCGTCATAAACTAAAATATTCTCATCCTTTAAATAAGTTTTAATATATGCGCCACCTGCATCTTGAGCCCTAACAAAACATAGAGGCTCTTCTGCATCTATATGAACAATTGCGCATTGAGCATAATAAAAAGACCAAGCATCATAACCTGTTAGGTAATTCATGTTGTTAGTGTCATGCGAGATTAAAAGATCGATGCCTTTTTCTTGCATCATTTTTTTAACTTTTGCTAATCTTTGTTTGTATTCTTCTTTTGTGAACAACATTAATTTTCTTTAAATAATTTACCAAATCCCTCAACAGAGTTATTTTTATTTATTTTAACAAGCGTATCCCAAATTAAAGCCTGATTGCTAGATAAAACTGTAGTATTTAATTTTTTCTCTAATTTATCAATAATTGGCAATACTGGTAAAGCAGTACAAGAAACAAAGAGTGCCTCTGCCCCATTTAAATCTATTTCAGATAGAACATTATACAAATAACTCTGATCAACTTTTCCGATATCGTAATCAGCTTCTATATCAAAATAAGAATTTGACGTAACTTCAAATCCTTCGCTTTTAAAATATTCCATAACTTCATCGTTAAGTTTTTTGCTATAAGGTGTAAATAGACTTATTTTATTTATATTTAATTTCTTTAAAGCTTTGATTGCAGCGGTACTTGGAGTTGTTACTTCTGCCATAGGTTTTGCAGCTTTTACTTTCTTTTCAATAGATTCATAACCTGCAGCTATTGTTCCAGATGTACAGCCATAAACAACACAATCGATATCCTGATCAGGTAATATATCTTTAGTGACCTCGGTCACTTTGTTTGACATTTTGATCAAATTTTCTTTTGTTAGCGGATTATAGCATTCAATACGATTTACAAAGAAATCAACTTCTCTGTCTTTAATTACGTTTATAAAATCTCTTTCAATCATAAAATCACTTGCAAGCGCAATAAGTCCAATTCTTGGATTTGATTTAGTAATATATTTGGGATCTATTTTTGTTGAATTCATATTTTAAAAGGTGAATATATCAGAAGTTCTTTAATAATCATTAATATAAAAAATAGGTATGAATATAAAAGATACTTTCGTAGCGTCCTTGGTGCCTATTTTTTTAGGCTTTGGTTTTGTAATAGCTAAACCAGCATTTGAATCTTTTCCTCCTATTCTTTTGATGGGTATCAGATTTACTTTTGCTGCATCATTATTAATTTGGTGGTTTCCAATACCAAAAGGATATTTAAAAAGAATTTTTGCTGCATCATTAGTGGCTAATACTTTACAATATAGCATTACATATTCTGGTTTAGATTTAATTGATGCATCTGCAGCAGTTCTTTTGGTTCAAACAGAAGTTCCATTTGGAGTTATTTTTGCTTACTTCATGCTTAAAGAAAAACCAACTATTAGAGCTTTGATCGGTATAGCTATTGCTTTTGTTGGTGTTTATATTTTGATCGGATCTCCTAAATTAGATGGAAAATTTATTGGAATTGGACTTACGATTTTAGGTTCAGCTGTATGGGCTCTTGGACAAGTTATGGTTAAACCATTAAGTAAAGAAATAAATCCTTTAGCGTTAGTTGCTTGGTTAGCCTTATTCTCTGGACCGATATTAGTGATACTATCTGCAATAATTGATGGAAACACAATTAATTATTTAACAAATGCAAAATTTGATCATTGGATTATTGCAATTTATATAGGCTTCATCATGCAACCAATTACTTATGGTTGTTTCTATTATGTTTTGAAAAACAACCCACTTTATAAAGTACTACCGATTGTAACTATGGGGATACCACCAACAGGTTTATTAGCTGCTATTTTTCTTTTGGGAGAAAAACCAACTCCAGAATTATTTATAGGTGGTGCAATAATCATAGTTGGTGTGATTTTAATTGTATTTACAAAAAATAAAAAAGAAGAGGAAATAAAATGAAAATTGGATTTATAGGTTTAGGTAATGTTGGAGGAAAACTTGCAGGAAGTTTATTAAGAAATAACTTTGATCTTACAGTAAGAGATTTAGATGAAACTTTAACAAATTCTTTGAAAGACTTAGGTGCTAAAGTTGCAAAGTCTCCAAAAGAATTAACTGAACAATCCGATTTAATCATTACTTCTCTTCCTTCTCCTGAGGTTTCTGCAGAAGTTATGGAAAGTGAAGATGGAATTCTAAATGGTTTATCAGAAAACAAAATTTGGCTAGAAATGAGTACCACAGATGAAAATGAAGTTAAAAGACTTGGGAAAAAAGTAATAGAAAAAAAAGCTATCCCTTTGGATGGACCTGTGAGTGGTGGATGTCATAGAGCAGCAACAGGTAATATTGCGATATTCGTGGGTGGGGAAAGAAAAGCATTTGAAAAAATTTTACCTGCATTAACTGTTATGGGGAGAAAAATATTGCACACAGGTGAGCTTGGTACAGCAAGTGTATTAAAAGTAATTACAAATTATCTAGCATCTGCACATTTAGTTGCATTAGGTGAGGCTTGGACTGTAGCAAAAAAATCTAATTTAGATTTAGCAAAAACTTATAAAGGAATTGCTATTTCTTCTGGTAATTCATTTGTGCATGAAACTGAAAGTCAGGTTATATTAAATGGATCTTATAATATAAATTTTACAATGGATTTGGTTTTAAAAGACACAAGTCTATTTGACAATCTTGCGAAAAAAATGAATGCTCCTTTAGAAATTTCTCCAAAAATAGTTGAAATTTTTAAAGATGGTCAAAAAAAATATGGTTCCAGAGCTTGGTCATCAATGATTGTGAAAAGGATGGAAGATTTAAATAATATTAATTTTAGAGCTAATGGTTTTCCTGATGAGCTGGTTGACAATGAACCTGAGGAAAAAGGATATGAAATTTAATTTATGTGTTAAGATAAAAAATGTTAGATAAAAAAAAATTTTACATAAATGGTCAGTGGGTTGATCCAATTAAAAAAAATGATTTTGAAGTCATTAATCCATGCAATGAAGACCCGTTTGCTGTTATTTCTTTAGGTTCAAAAGAGGATACAGATTTAGCTGTTAAATCAGCAAAAAATGCCTTTGATACTTGGAAAGAAACTAGCAAGGAAGAAAGGCTCAGTTTACTTGAAAAATTATCATCAGTTTATAAAAAAAGATTTAATGAAATGGCTGAGGCTATTTCTCTTGAAATGGGTGCACCAATGGATTGGGCAACAGATGTTCAAACAGCTTCAGGAAAAGATCATTTAGATGATTTTATTTTAAGATTAAAAAATTTTAAATTTGATGAACACTTTGATAATAAATCAAATAATCATATCTATTATGAGCCAATTGGAGTTTGTGGATTAATCACACCGTGGAATTGGCCAATTAACCAAATTGCTTTGAAGGTTGTTCCAGCATTCGCAACTGGATGTACAATGATTTTAAAACCATCAGAAATTGCTCCTATTTCTGGAATGCTATTTTCAGAAATGATTGATGAAGCAGGTTTTCCAAAAGGTGTATTTAATTTGGTAAATGGAGACGGTGCAGGAGTGGGAACTCACATTTCAAGCCACCCTGATATTGATATGATTTCTTTCACAGGTTCAACAAGAGCAGGAAGATTAATTTCAAAAAACGCTGCAGAAACAATTAAAAGAGTTTGTCTTGAATTAGGTGGTAAAGGTGGAAACATTGTTTTTGCTGACAGTTATAAAGATGCAGTAAGAGATGGTATTCGAAATGTAATGAGCAATTCTGGTCAATCTTGTGATGCACCAACAAGAATGCTGGTTGAGAAATCAATTTATGAAAGAGCTGTTAAAGAAGCAATAGATGAAGCAAACAAAATTAAAGTAGATCAAGCTTCAAAAAAAGGAGATCATATAGGACCAGTCATCTCTAAAGTTCAATATGATAAAATTATAAATCTTATTGAAAGTGGAATTTCTGAAGGTGCAACTCTTGCAGTAGGTGGGCCTGAGCTACCAAACGGTTTGAACAAAGGATACTTTATAAAACCAACTATCTTTACAGATGTAACTAATGAAATGAGAATTGCTAAAGAAGAAATTTTTGGACCTGTGTTATCTATAATTCCATTTGAAACTGAGGATGAGGCAGTCAAAATTGTAAATGATACTTCTTACGGTCTTGGAAATTATTTGCAAACTGAAGACAAAGAAAAAGCACACAGGGTTGCTAAAAAATTAAGATCTGGATGTGTTTACATTAATGGAAATGGAGCAGATGCCGGAACTCCATTTGGTGGTTACAGACAATCAGGTAATGGGAGAGAAGGAGGTGTTTGGGGCCTTGAGGAATATCTTGAAGTAAAGAATGTTACTGGTTGGAGTTAACCGAATTTTTTAAATATCTTAGTCTTCCAATAATTTCATCTCGATCCATGTAATAACCTTGTAAATGTCTATGTCCTGAGTTTGGATCATATTCAGTTCTACCATGTAACAATCGTCTATTGTTAAAAGAAAAAATATCACCTGGTCCTAATCTAAATTTAATCTGAAATTGATCATCATGAAGCAAATTTCCAAATCGGTGATGAGCTTTGTAAACTTTATCCATCAAATCAGGATGACAGTCTAAAGCATCCATGGTTGCTACGCTAAACCGAATATCATGGTAATCATTATCTTTTGTTAGAGATATCGCGGGTGCGTAATAACTTCTAACAGACTCTTGTGTATAATCCATGTCTCTAAATTTTAAATGAACGTTTACTAGCGTATCAAATATTTCTTTCTCATTTTTTCTTAAATAATCTGCAACTGCAAAGCCATCTACAGCGGACGAGTCTCCTCCTGTTGCAGAATTAACTAAACAATGAAGAAATTGATAACCAGGTGGTGTTTCAAACCAAGGTAAATCCATATGATTTCTTAAAGCATGTGCTGTGTAAGCAGAATTATTTGGTTTAGGAATGTTAATTACTTCAAAAGGTGTTTTAAAAAAAGTTTCCCTAGTATGGCTAATTCTATTTAAAATTTTAAAGCCAGAATTATTTTTAGTTGGAGCATTTTTTACTATAGCAATTCCAGTATGATGTAAAAGTTCTAACCATCTGACAAGCCCTTCATCTGAACTCATAATTTCATCATGTTCAATCTCAATTGAATTCAGGTCATTTTGTAAAGAATTGTCCCAAAGTTGATATGGTGATTTATATTCTAAATTATTTTTTATTGTATAGCAGTTTTCTCTTAACCAATTTTGATCATAATAACTTACGTGGTCTCCTTCACTCCATTCAATTTCAAGCTTGCCTTCATTATTTACTGCAAATTTTTTTGGATTAATTTTGTTTGATACTTTTAAAATATTAAACATTCTATGACGTGAGTCTTTATCGTGTGCAGTTGGACAATTGTCTCTTAGCCATAAATAATTAAATTTACTTTTTTTTCCATCGCTCCAGTCAACTTCTAAATTTGTAGAATTTTTAGTTATATTTTTAATTGTAAAATTTTGTTCCATTAATTTTTATAATTTGAATGTTCTCTCTCTAATTTTCTTAATAAAGCAGCCCACTCTGTTTTTCCATCATAATTATAATCATCAGAGTCACTCATGTTTTCCCAGAAATATGCAGCTTTTTGTTTATCTATTTCATGTTTATTTAAACCCATAGCAAGATTTTTCACCTGAACTGAACATGCTTGCTCTAGATAATAAGCTCTGAAAAATGCTTCTGCTGCAGTTTTTCCTACTGTGTAATATCCATGATTTCTAGTAATCAAAATGTCGTGTTTGCTAATTAGGTTTTCAAATTTGCTTCCAAATTCTTTGTCCTCAACAAATTCATAATCAATATATCCAACAAGATGATTTAAATATACTGCAGCCTGTGAGAGATACATTAAACCCTCTTTAGTGCCACCAACTGCCATCACATCGTTGGCATGTCCGTGAACATAAAAGTTTACATCATTTCTTTTGTTAAAAATCCATTGAGCAAGATTAATACATCCATCGTTTAACCAAGGTCCGTCTGAATCTAATTTTTTTCCGTTTTGATCAATTTTAACTAAAGATGAAGCAGTAATTTCTTCATAAAACATTCCATATGGATGAACGAAAGAACAATTCTTATCTTCAGCAGATCTTGCCCCTGCACATTGGTTAGCAAGATCGGTCATGCCGTACATATGTAAAATTCTATATAGAGCAGACAACTCTAATCGCACATCTTTATCTGTTTGCGCCATATATAAAATTCTTATTTAAAAAATAAGTAAAAGCAAATAAATACAACTGTTATTTATTAAAACAATTATAAGTTGTATAATATTTGTTTTACATATGATGATTGTAACTGTTAGAACATTACATCATGTCAAAAATTGAGATCAACAACGTTTACAAAATTTTTGGTAATAACCCTTCTTCTGTACTGCCAATGGTAAAAGATGGTGCAACAAAAGATGAAATTTTAGAGCAAACAGGTCATACCGTTGGATTAGATAATGTTTCGCTAAAAATTGAAGAAGGAGAAACCTTTGTTTGTATGGGTTTATCAGGATCAGGTAAATCAACGCTAATAAGACATCTAAATAGACTAATCGATCCAACTGATGGCGAAATTTTAGTTGAGGGCACGAATGTAATGTCACTTGATAAAGATAAGCTCATTGAATTTAGAAGACATAAAATGAGCATGGTATTTCAAAGATTTGGTTTGTTCCCGCATAAAACAGTAATTCAAAATGTTGGTTACGGATTAGAAATGCAAGGGAAAGGTGAAGATGAAAGAAATAAAATCTCAATGGAAAAAATTGATGCAGTTGGTCTAACTGGTTTTGAAAATCAATACCCTGCTCAATTATCAGGAGGAATGCAGCAACGTGTTGGTCTAGCAAGAGCGTTAGCTACTGATACAGATATTATGTTAATGGATGAAGCTTTCAGCGCTCTAGATCCTCTGATTAGAAGTGATATGCAGAAACAATTAATTGATCTTCAAGCAGAACTAAAAAAAACAATTGTATTTATTACTCACGATCTAGATGAATCATTAAGATTAGGTGATCATATCGGGATACTAAACTCTGGAAAATTAGTTCAAGTAGGAACTCCCGAGGAAATTATTATGAACCCTGCTGATGATTATGTAAAAGCTTTTGTAAAAGATGTGAACAGAGCAAAAGTTATCAAGGCAAAAATTATTATGAAAACTGCTGATCAAGCTAATGACATAGATAAATCAAACTTAATAAAAGTAAATGAAGATGAATTTATAGAAGATTTTTTGCCAAAAATTGTATGTTCTGATTCAAATTGTGAAGTGGTTGATAAAAGTGGAAATGTAAAGGGATACATTTCAAATCAAGAATTACAGTCTTCATTAACAAGATCATAAAGTGTTATTAAAAACTTTCGAAGTCAAAAAAGAATGGGTTGATTACAATAATCACATGAACATGGCTTATTATGTGCTTGTTTTTGATCAAGCATGGGAAGTTGCGCTTGAAAAATTTAAAATGGGAGGAACTGCAGCAAAAGATCTTAATAGAAGTACTATGGTTGTTGAAACAAATACTAAATATTTAAATGAAGTTAAAGAGGGTGAAATGGTTAATGTTAATCTCACTTATTTTGATCATGATAAAAAAAGATTGCATTTAAAAATGGAGATGATTTCTCAAAAAACTAACAAACTTTCTGCATCTATGGAATGGATATCGCTGTATATAGATTTAAGCAAAAGGAAAGTCACAAAATTTGAGGAAGAAAAAGTAAAAATAATGAAAGACTTTATTGAACAAAACAAATCAAAATTTTTAACTGAAGGTCTTCTATTCACTTCAAAATTGAAGAAATAATTAAATATTCGAAAGATTTTTTTTTTGATATAGGTGCATAATGAGCACTGACAATAACTCAAAAGGAATTCTTTTAATTATTGCTGCAATGACTTTGTTTGCAATGCAAGACTCTTTAATTAAATTTATTTTTGAAAAAGCGGCACTTTATGAAATCTTCTTTGGAAGGTATTTTGTTGCTGCAATTTTGCTGTTTTGTTACATCAAATTTAGAGGTCAAAAAGTTTCTTTAAAAACCTATTATCCTTTTTTAACGTTTGTTAGAGTAATTCTTCATTTTTTAGCCTTTTCTGCATTCTTTATTTCTTTAACCTATATGCCGTTAGCTACAGCAAATGCTTTATTTTTCTCATGTCCATTTTTCGTCTCAATTTTTGCAAAATTTTTTTTGAAAGAATTTATTGGTATTAGAAGATGGTCTGCAATTGTGTTTGGTTTTATTGGTGTATTTATTGTTTTAAATCCAAACTTTGATGATTTTGAGTATAAAAGTCTACTACCAGTTTTGTGCGCATTTTTTTATGCAGCTTCAATGACAATAACAAAATATACATCTGATAAAGATGACGTTAATACTCAACTTTTTTATTTCTACCTAATAGCACTAATACTTTGTGCTATTATCTTTGTTTTTATGGGTAATGGTCAACTTAATGATCCTAATTTTGACCCCACTACTCAATTTATATTTAGAGAATGGTTTTCAAACTTTGAATATACATGGAAGTTTATTTTATTTTTTGGTTTTGCTGCATCGATTGCTTTTGTATGTATTTTTTCAGCGTATATAGTTGCTTCACCATCTGTTGTTTCATTGTTCGAATATTCTTTAATTATAATGTCTATGATTCCTGGTTATTTTCTATTTAACGAAATACCTTCAGCTAGAACCTTCATTGGAGTTGCTTGCATAATAGCAGCTGGAATTTATATTTATATGAGAGAGCGAGTTAGAGATCAATATATTGCAACTGAAACTCCTGTAAGAAGATGAGTAAAAGCTATATACCTACAATCAATATATCTTCACTAATTAAAAATAATTTTGAAACTCAAAATGCGTTTAAAACAATTAAAGAAATTGAAAAAGCTTGTATCAATGTAGGTTTTTTTCAAATTACCGGTCATGGAATTAATCTAAAACAAATTAAAAAAACATGCGAAGTTGGGAATAAATTTTTTAATTTACCAGACAGTAAGAAAAGAAAATTATCACCTAAAAAATGGAATAAAAAAAATAAAAATCTTTACAGAGGATATTTTCCTAATGATGTGAACGGAAAAGAAGGTTTAGATATAGGTGATTTAAAAGTAACTAAAAAATATTCTTTAAATCTAAATAATCAATACATAGAATTTCTTAATCTAGATGAGTGTTTTAAAAAAAGTTCAATAAATATTTTAAACAAATATTTCGATAATATTTATAGATTGAGTGAAACTTTATTTAAAAGTGTAATAAAACTTAATAAAAAAAATCCTGATATTTCTAGTGTAGCTTTTTCAAGATTAAAAACATTAAGCACATTAAGATTTAATTATTACCCTAATCAGGTAAAACCGGTAGAAATATCTAAACAAGATGGGGTTGCTCTTGGATGTGAAACACATGTTGATAGTGGTATATTCACAATTCTCTATCAAGATAGAAAAGGTGGATTACAGGTACAAAATAGAAAAAATAAAAAATGGTATGATGTACCATTTAACAAAAAAGCTTTAGTAGTAAACACTGGTAGAGCTTTGGAGTTTCTAAGCAAAGGAAAATTTAAAGCAACTAATCACAGAGTTTTATGGAATAAAAGTAAGAGACTCTCTGTTCCTTTTTTCTTTGAACCTTCCTATGATTTCAAAATGAACCAATCATTTTTAAATGGAAGCAAATTCAAAAATAATGGTCCAATTTATGAGAAATTTCTTAACAAATCCTTAAAGAAATTTATTGAATATCAACGCTAGTAATAATAAAGTTTAACTATAAAGCGATACATAACTCGTCGTTAAATTCAAAAATTTACGAAAGTGGGATCGGTCGTCTTTAAATTAATTTTTAAAGGAGGCTTTATGAACTTTGGATATTTTTGCAATACTACTAATTGGGATAAAAAACCTTATACCCAACTTCTAGACGAAGCTAGAGAAATCACTGAATATTGTGATCAAAATAATTGGAATTCTATTTGGTATACCGAACATCATTTTAATCATGAGGGAATGGAGTCTTGCACCAATCCACTAATGATGTGTACTGATGCTGCTGCAAGAACTAAAAATATTCGTTTAGGACAAGCTTGCAACGTAATAACATTTCATAATCCTATAAGACTTGCAGAAGATATTGCTACCCTTGACCAAATGTCAAAAGGAAGAGTGGAAGTTGGTATTGGAAGAGGAGTTTACGGAAGAGAAGCCATTAACATGAACAAAGAAGCTGACTTAAAAGATCAAGCAAAAAATTTTAGACTATTTTCTGAAACATTGGACATAATGAAAAAAGCTTGGTCTGAGGACTTCTTTTCTCACCAAGGTGAATTCTATACTTATCCCTCACCAAATTTTATTTGGCAGCACGATATGAGTCCTCCTAGAGAAAATGTAGTAGATTTAAAAACAAATGAATTAAAACAAATATCTGTTTTACCAAAACCTTATCAAAAACCCTTTCCACCAATTTCTCAAGTTGTTGATGGAGAAAGATCAATTCAGTGGGCAGCAGAAAATGGACTTAATACAATTATGTGGATCCCAACTGTAAAAGCTTTGAAAAAAAGATTTGAAATTTATAAAGAGGCAAAATCTAAAGCTGAAAATAGAGATGTACCACTGGGTGAAGGTATAAGTTTGGTTAGAGATATGTTTGTTGCAGAAACTATGGAGGAGGCTGAAAAAATGGCTGGAGAACATATAGTTAATTATATGAGATGGGTTTGCCATTGGAGAGGATTGGGAAATCATATGGATCCAGATGAAAAATTACCAGAGACAAAAAATAAACTAGATTTATTAAATTATGAATTTCTTCATAAAAGAAATCTTTTATTTGGAACGCCTGAGTTTGTAATAGAAAAAATAAAAGAACTTCAACAAGAATTAAATCTTCAAAATTTACAAGTCTGGTCTAACTTTCCAGGTATCAAACATGAAGACTGTATGAGAAGTATCAAGTTATTTACAGAAGAAGTTATTCCAAATATAAAACCAATAGATACAAACATACAAAGAGCTAGCTAGTAGATGGATTTAAAACTTAGAAAATTTGCAAAATTTGTAGATAAAACTTTTATTGAAGGTGGAAAAAAAGCAAAAGAACCTGTTCTATTAGTCTCGGTTGCGGCTGTTATAGAAAACCCTTGGGCTGGAAAAGGTTTTATAGAAGATTTAAAACCAGAAATACTAGATCTTGCACCTCAATTAGGAGATCTTTTAGTGCCAGAGTTAACAAAAGAAATTGGATCAGGTGAAAAAATTTTAGCTTATGGAAAAGCTGCTATGGTTGGATTAAATGGTGAGATAGAACATGCATCTGCATTTATTCATACTTTAAGATTTGGAAATAAATTTAGAGATGCCGTTGGTGGAACTTCCTATTTAAGTTTTACAAATACTAGAGGTCCTGCGGGTGCAAAAATTTCAATTCCAATGATGCATAAAACTGATGCTGGATTAAGACCTTTTTATCTAACGCATGAATTTACAATTCATGATGCACCTAATGAAGATGAAATAGTTGTTGCAATTGGAGGCGCTCCAACTGGACGAGCTCATGCAAGAACGGGTGATAGATATCAAGATATGAAAGAGATGGGCATCGATAACTAATTGATGTCTTACAATTTTGATAACGATCAAAATCATTATTATTTTAACAACAAAAATTCTTTACCAATAATCTTTATTCATGGTGTTGGTTTAAATCAACAAATGTGGAAACCACAAATTGAATTTTTTAAGAAAAATTCCTTTATAACTTATGATCTTTTGGGACATGGAAAAACACCTTTTAAAAAGGCAAATTTATCAATGGAAAATTTTATTGATCA
This sequence comes from uncultured Pelagibacteraceae bacterium, assembly GCA_902573755.1. Lineage (GTDB taxonomy): Bacteria > Pseudomonadota > Alphaproteobacteria > Pelagibacterales > Pelagibacteraceae > Pelagibacter. Next base: position 45,051 of record CACGLD010000001.1, on the reverse strand, counting down.
ATTATCAAATTTAGTAAAAAACCTAAAGATAGAGAAATTTAATTTAATTGGTTTTTCTATCGGATCTTTGATTGCAATTGAATTTGCTTCAAAATATGAAAATTATTTAAATTCTTTAACTCTAATATCCACTACATATCAAAGGACAGCAGAGGAAAGACAAAATGTAATTGATAGAGTGAATTTGGCAAAAAAAAATATGCCAATATCTCAAATGGCAATGAAGAGATGGTTTTCAGATAAATACCTTGAACAAAATCCTGAGTTATATGATGAGTTTATGAAAATTCTTAACAAGAAAGGAATTGATCAAGAAAATTTTATTAAATCTTATGAGGTGTTTGCAAACTATCAGGACAATCTTGAAAATATAAAAAATATAAAAACAAATACTTTAATAATAACAGGATCGGATGACCCAGGATCTACACCTGATATGTCTAAAAATTTAAATAAAGATATAGAAAATTCAACCTATGTTGAAATCAAAAATGGAAAACATCTATGCACTATTGAATATGCAGACGAAGTAAATAATGCAATAATGAAACATATAAATAATGCCTGAATTAAAAAAATATCAAATGTTTATAGATGGTCAGTGGGTAGACTCTGATACAAAAAAAACTTTTGAAACTTTAAATCCAGAAAATAATAAGCCTTGGGCTACAGTTCCTGAAGCTAGCGCAAATGATGTAGATAGAGCTGTAAAAGCTGCACAAAAAGCTTTTGAAGGTGAATGGCCAAAGATGATTGCAAGAGATAGAGCAAAATATTTAAGAGCAATCGGAAATAAACTTAGAGAAAATTCTGAATTATTAGGAAAGATTGAAACAATTGATACAGGAAAACTGTACAGAGAAACCTATCAACAAGCAAAATATATTGCAGAATATTATGATTACTATGCAGGTTTAGCTGACAAAGTTGAAGGAACAGTTCTTCCAATAGATAAACCAAATATTCAAGCGATCACAACAAGAATTCCAATAGGTGTTATTGCAGCTATCATTCCTTGGAATTCTCAAATGTTTTTAACTGCAACAAAAGTCGCTCCTGCTTTAGCTATGGGTAATACAGTAGTAATTAAATGTTCTGAACTAGCACCAGCAACTATGTTTGAATTTGCAAAGTTAGTTGAAGAAACTGGAATACCAAAAGGTGTTGTAAATGTAGTTTCTGGGTTTGGAGATCCATGTGGTAAAGCTTTAACTACTCACAATTTAGTTGAGAAAGTAGCTTTTACAGGAGGTCCTGAAACTGCAAGGCATATAATTAGAAACTCTGCAGAAAATTTATCTGAAGTAAGTTTAGAATTAGGTGGAAAAAGTCCTGTAGCTGTTTTTGATGATGCCAAACAAGAAAATGCAATTAATGGAATAACTGCTGGAATATTTGGAGCAAGTGGTCAAAGTTGTATAGCAGGTTCAAGGTTATACTTACAAAAAGGAATTTATAACGAATTTTTAGATAAGTTAGCATCAAGAGCAGAAAAAATTAAAATAGGTGCTCCTATGGACTCTGATACTGAAATGGGTCCACTAAGTAACTTCAAACAATTAGAAGTAATAGAAAAAAATATTAAATTAACTGTTGAACAAGGTGGAAAAATTAAATGTGGTGGTAAAAGACATCCTTTTTCAAATGAAGGTTATTATTTTCCTCCAACAATTATTGAGTGTGAAAATCATAATTTACCGGCTGCTGAGAATGAACTTTTCGGTCCTGTATTATCAGTGATGAAATTTGATACTGAAAAAGAGGTAATAGAATTAATGAACGACAATCAATATGGTCTTTCTTCAGGTGTTTATACTAGTGATCTTGCAAGAGGCATGAGGGTATCTAATGCTATCCGAGCAGGAATAACATTTGTAAATACTTATAGATTAATTTCACCTTCAGCTCCATTTGGGGGTATCAAGGATAGTGGATATGGAAAAGAAGCAGGAATTGACTCAATTAAAGACTACACAAGAGTAAAAACAACTTGGTTCTACACATCAGACGAACCCTCCCTAGACCCCTTCTCAATAAGATAATCTGTACCAAATTACCCATCTAAAATAGGATAATTTTGTCATTGAATATTGATTGTATTCATACTTAAATTGGATTTTATAAATTGTTAACAATAAAGAGGAAGATAATGAGAAAACTATTTATCGCTGTATTTATGTTTGTATCAAGTTTTGGTTCAAATGTAATGGCAGACGGACATTCGATTAAAATGGGGATCATCTTAGGATTCACTGGTCCTATTGAATCTCTAACTCCAGCTATGGCTGCATCTGCAGAGCTCGCATTTAAAGAAGCTTCTGATTCAGGTTCACTATTAGGCGGAAAAAAAATTGAGCCAGTAAGAGCAGACTCAACTTGTGTTGACTCAGCAGCAGCAACAGCTGCAGCTGAAGGGTTAATTTCAGGTGGTGTAGCTGCAATTATGGGAGCAGACTGTTCAGGTGTAACTGGTGCTATTGCAACTAACGTTGCTGTACCAAATGGTGTAGTAATGATTTCACCTTCAGCTACTTCTCCAGGATTAACAACTCTAGATGACAAAGGGTATTTCTTTAGAACTGCTCCATCAGATGCTAGAGGTGGTCAAATTTTAGCTGATATAACTAAAGACAGAAAAGTAAAAAGTGTTGCAATCACTTATACTAACAATGACTATGGTAAAGGTTTAGCTGATGTTTACAAAGCAGCAGTTGAAGCTCATGGTATTACAGTTACAACTGTAACTGCTCACGAAGATGGAAAAGCAGATTACTCATCTGAAGTAGCAACTCTTGCTTCTGCTGGTGGTGATGCTGTAGCAGTTATTGGTTATCTTGACCAAGGAGGAAAAGGAATTATTCAAGCTTCTTTAGACTCTGGTGCGTTTGATAGATTTATTTTATCAGATGGTATGATTGGTCAATCTTTAGTTGATGCATTCGGAAAAGATTTAAGTAAATCATTTGGATCATTACCAGGTTCTACTGGTAAAGGTGCGGGTATATTTGCTGAAGTTGCAAAAGCTGGAGGTGTAGAAGCTTCTGGTCCTTACACAGGTGAATCTTACGATGCAGCCGCTTTAATAGTTCTTGCAATGCAAGCAGGTAACTCTGCTGACAGAGCATCAATTGCAAAAAATGTAATGGATGTTGCTAATGCTCCTGGAACTAAAATTTATCCAGGTGAACTTAAGAAAGGTTTAGATTTACTAGCAAAAGGTAAAAAGATTAATTACGAAGGTGCTACTGGAGTAACTTTTACTGAAGTTGGTGAAGCTGAAGGTTCTTTCTTAGAACAAGAAATTAAAGGCGGAAAATTCAAAACTAAAAAACAAAGATAATTTTTATCTTAATTCGAAAAACCCCAGTAATTTAATTACTGGGGTTTTTTTTTAAATCAGCTCTTATCGTAGAAAGAGCTATGATAATTAGAAAAATCAAACATATTAAATTCATAGTTTTCCAGCTAGTTAAGCTAAGAAATACTCCAGCAGACAAACTGGCTAATGCTTGTATAGAATAAACAATTAAATCATTATACCCTTGAGCTCTAAATTTTTCCTCTTCTCTGTAACACAAAACAAGTAAGCTTGTTCCTGAAATGAATAAAAAATTCCACCCTAGCCCCAGAAAAATAAGTGCAACCATATAGTTAATATAATTCTGTTCAAATAAACTGGTAATAATTGTGACTAAAAACAATAAAACTCCCATGTGCATTATTTTACTATGACCATACCTTTTAATTAAATTTCCTGTAACTAGTGAAGGTAAAAACATGGCTGCTATATGAAGCTGAATAACAAATCCAGTCTTGCTTAGACTTATTTTCTCCATCAGATGCATACTTATAGGAGTTGCTGTCATTAAAAAAGTCATTACAGCATAGGCAAAAGCTGAAGCTACGAGCGCCTGTAGAAATCTAGGTTGAGAGATAAGCTCAAAAAAACTTCTTCCAGTTTTATATTGATTACTAGATATTGTTTTTGGTTCCTGATAAAAAATTAAAAATATTGTTGATGAGATAGATAAAATGGCAAGTGCAAGATAAGAACCTGCATACATATGATCTAAAATAAATCCTTTCGTAATGTTTGCAATGTTTGGACCAATAAACGCCGAACCTATTCCTGCTAACAAAATGATAGAAATTGCTTTTGGTGCATAATCCTTATCCACAACCTCCACTGCTGCAAAACGATATTGATGGCTAAAAGCTATTCCTCCACCAATTAAAAAACATCCTAAATTATATAAGACAAAACTTTCTATAATTATAGAATATGCAGTTAAAAGAGATGCAAAGCATGTACCTATTGATGCATAAATAAATCCTAATTTTCGTCCAATTATACTCATTAACTTTGCAGCAAAAAAAGCAAATAACGCAATTCCAACAACTGACAAAGCCATTGGAAGAGTTGCTAAAGATTTTATTGGACTAAATTTCGAACCAATTATACCACTTAAAAAAACGGTGACTGGAGCAGCTGTAAAAGCAAAGATTTGGCTTAAAATGAGTAACGAAAGATTTTTATTCATTAAAAGAATAAATACTTGTCAGCCATATACAAAGCCCAAGCGGCGGCAGCACCTAATATAATATATTTCATTATGTTTACTTTATTTCTATTTTTTCTGGAAGTATACCTTTAGGTCGATATCTCATAATAAACAACAATCCTAATCCCATCAGTAAAAATCTGAAATAAGGAACACTTTCAATTAAATGAGCTTTAAGTGCATTTGTTTCAGGAATTCCCGCAGTGAAAAAGTTTATTAAGAATAATGATATTGGTGCAGCTTCAATCCATAAGAACCAAACAACAAATCCTCCTAAAATTGCCCCAAAATTATTTCCACTTCCTCCAACAATTACCATCACCCAAATTAAGAACGTATATCTCATGGGTCTATAGCTTCCTGGAGTAAATAGACCATCTTGTGTAACCAACATTGCACCAGCAACTCCAACTATAGCTGAACCTAAAATAAAAATTAATAAATGTTGCTTAACAACATTTTTACCCATTGCATTTGCAGCTTCCTCATTATCTCTAATTGCCCTCATCATTCTTCCCCATGGAGAATAAAGAGCCTTTTGAGTTAAAATTAAAAGAATAATTACTACTACTAAAAATAATCCTGAATAACACAGTTTTACAAATACTGATGAACCTTCAATAACAAGTTGGTTTAAAGCAGCTTGTCTATCAGCTAAATTCTCAATTACACTTAATTTTCCTGCATTAAACTTTTCAACTAATTTAATAAACCAATCAGTAGTTTGCAGATCTACTTCATAAGGTGCAGGTCTTTTTAATCCAATAACATTTTTGACCCCTCTTGTGAGCCAATCTTCATGTTTAATAATTGCAATAACAATTTCAGAAATAAGTAGAGTGGCAATTGCTAAATAATCTGCTCTAAGACCAAGCGCAACTTTTCCAACTATAAAAGCTAAACCCCCCGCAAAAAGAGCTCCAACTATCCAAGAAAATATAATTGGTAATCCAAATCCTCCTAAGAAACCAGTTTTAGCTGGATCTACTGCTTCAATTGCTTCTATGCCTGGCTCTGCAGAAAATCTAATAAGCAAAATACCTGAAATTATTATTGCAGCTATGCTGTATGTTCTGATTTTTGATTTTTCAAATCTTTTTAAAATAAACCTTATAACTAATACCATTACTACTATGAGCCATAATGACATTAAAATGTCGAAACCTCCTGCCCTCCATGCTTCTTGAACAGGATCGACAGATATCAATACTGCAGCTAAACCACCTAAAGCTGTGTAACCCATAATTCCAAAATTAATTAAGCCAGCATATCCCCATTGAATATTTGCACCCATTGTCATAACTGCAGAAATCAAACAAAGATTAAATATTGATAATGCTATGTTCCAAGACTGAAATATCCCAACCATCAGAATGAGCACCATCATGATACTGTAAGCTGCAATTACATTTAGGTTTTTTCTCACAATACTTTCCCCTTAAATATTCCCGAAGGTCGATAAATTAAAACTATTACCAATATAGAGAAGGAGACTGCGAACTTGTAATCTGTAGACAGTAACTGAACTAAACTATTTGGCTCCATACTTTCTGGTAAAACATACATAAAAAATTTCTTATAAGCATAAGTTAATAAAATTTCTGAAAAAGCAATTACATATCCACCTAAAAAAGCTCCAAATGGATTTCCAATTCCTCCAACAATTGCTGCAGCAAAAATAGGAAGCATATTATTAAAATAAGTAAATGGTTTAAAACTTTTATCTAAACCATATAAAGCACCACCTATTGTGGCTAAAATTCCAGCAATAACCCAGGTAACTAAAACTATTTTTTTTGGATCAATACCTGACAACAAAGCAAGATCTTCATTATCAGAATAAGCTTTCATACTTTTTCCGGTTTTGGTTCTATTTAAAAACCAAAACAATAAAGATACTAAAACTATTGTAACAAATATTGTTAAGACTTGAGTTGATTTCAATGCAAGACCTTCATTTAAACCTGTCATCTCCTTAAATTCACGTGCTTTAATAATAAATTTTTCTCCATCAAAAAATCTTCTATCGCCAGGTCCAATTATAATTCTTACCACTGCTTGAGTTACAAACATTACACCAATACTTACCATTGCAAACTGAACTGGAGGGCTTTTCTGATGTCTATAATATTTGAAGACAAATTTATCTATTATAAGCATGTAAAGAATCATGAAAATAATTCCAAATGGGATAGCTAACAGAGCAGTGGGTAAAACACCTAAAGAGACACCTAAAGATTGAAAATACCATGTGAATAAAATCGTAGCCATGGTTCCAAAAGACATCATGTCACCAGTTGCAAAATTAGCAAATCTTAAAATTCCATAGATAAGTGTTACAAATATTGCACCAAGGGCTAATTGAGAACCATAAGTTAATGCAGGAATAAAAATATAATTTAATAAAAGAATTATTGCATTTACAAAATCCATATTACCCTCCTAAAAAAGAGCTTCTTACTCTTGGATCGTCTAATAATTCTTTTCCAGTTCCTGAATAACGATTTTCTCCAGTAACCAGAACGTAGCCCCTATCTGAAATGCTTAATGCTTGTTTTGCATTTTGTTCTACCATTAAGATAGCAACGTTTGTTCTTTTTACTTTTACAATATGATCAAATAATTCGTCCATCACAATTGGTGATACACCGGCAGTTGGCTCATCTAACATTAAAACAGTAGGCTTAATCATTAAAGCTCTACCTAGAGCCACTTGTTGTCTTTGACCTCCAGAAAGTTCACCAACCATCTGATTTCTTTTCTCTCTTAAAATTGGGAACAATTCGTAAATTTCCTCGATTATATTTTTAATTTCATCCTCAACAAGAAATGCCCCCATTTCTAAATTTTCTTCAACAGTCATACCTGCAAAAACATTTTTAGTCTGAGGGACAAAAGAAATACCTTGTTTAACTCGATCTTGAGGAGATAATTTTGAAATATCCTTACCATCAATCTTTACTAATCCAGATTTTAAATTCAGCAAGCCTAACATTGCTTTCATGGCAGTTGATTTACCAGCTCCATTAGGACCTAAAATAGAAACTATTTCACCTTTATTAACATTTACAGAACACGAACTAATAATGTCAGGACCATTACCATAACCACCTGTCATTTCTATTCCTTCAAAATATGCCATTAATTTGTATCCTTTAATTTTGATCCTCTTCCAAGATAGCTTTCGATAACTTTCTCATCTTTTTTTGCTTCTTCAACACTTCCTTCAAATAATACTGACCCCTCAGCCATTACAATCACTGGATCACATAATCTTCCAATAAAATCCATATCATGTTCAATCATACAAAAAGTATAACCTTTTTCTTTATTTAACTTTTCTATTGCAGTTCCAAGATCTTTTAACAAAGTTCTGTTAACTCCAGCCCCTACTTCATCTAATAATACTAATTTTGCATCAACCATCATGGTTCTTCCAAGTTCTAGTAATTTCTTTTGTCCACCTGAAAGGTTTCCAGCAAGCTCATTTGATAAATGTCCTAAATTTAAAAATTCAACAACTTCTTTCGCTTTCTCTTTAACCACAGCCTCTTCTTGGGCAACTAAACCTGGTTTAAATAATGCTGTCATTATTTTTTCTCCAGATTGATTTCCTGGAACCATCATTAAATTTTCTAAAACAGATAAATTTGAAAACTCATGTGCAATTTGAAATGTTCTTAACAACCCTTTAGAAAATAATTCATAAGATGGAACATCAGTAATATTTTCATCATCAAAAAAAACATTACCGCCAGAGGATTTTAAATTTCCAGCAATTAAATTGAATAAAGTGGTTTTACCAGATCCATTTGGCCCGATGATACCAGTGATAGTTCCTCTTTTAACTTTTATTGAACAATCTGAAACTGCAGCTAATCCACCAAAATATTTACTTAAATTATTAATCTCTAAAATATTTTCAGACATTTGATTTATTTATTTAGTCTTTTGTGAATACTGTTTAAAGTTTTTTCTAGAGATTTATAAAATCCAGCTTTAGTTAATTCTTTAACACCTTGTTCATTTAAACCTTTTGGCGTTTGAGACTCTTTTACTAAATTCTTTAAATTTTCTTTTGAATTTACTACAGCATCTTCAGATAAAGCTAAAAATAAAGAAGTAATATATTTTTGAGCATTATTTCTTTTTACCCCTCTTTTTACCAACCAATCAGTCATTACTCTCAACATCTCATAAAAAGGCGCCATCATGCCAGAGGTTGACCAAAAATTTATAGACGATTTTTCATTCTTAATTTCTACAGTTGTGCCCAAGTTATTGAAAAACGCTTTCACTTTTGAATTAGGGGGACAAATAGGTACAGGACCTTTCTTTAACGAAATCGGAGGCAGAGGTATTGCTCTCACAATTTTTGCTCTTACTTTAATTGCTTTCTTTAATTGAGATAACGTAATTGTCGAAATAAAACTAACAACGGTTTGAGTCGATTTAAATTTTAAATCTTTAATAATTTTTTCACCGACAGTAGGTGTAACAGATAAAAATACCCAATTAGACTGATCTACAATTTGCTGATTGTCCTTAGCAATAACTATTTTTTTATACTTTCTTTTTAGCCCATGAGCTATTTTTTTATTTCTTGGTGAAATAATTATTTTCTTATAAGAAATTTTTGATTTACATATTCCAGTAATCACTGAAGCTGCAATTTTTCCCGTACCAATAAAACCTAAATTCATAATTTCGGATACTTTATATTGATTATATTGAATTAATTAACAAAAAAAGAACCTCTAATTCTTAGTAATTCTCTGCTTAATTCCTTGTTTTCTTTGAAGGGTTTTCTTCCATGAAGCCAGAAATAATTATTTGCAATCACAGAGAATCCAACGGGTAACTTTGTAATTATTTTATTTTTACTTTCCTCTAATCCATCAGATAATCTTTGTAAAAAATTTCCTTGGTCCATATTTTGTGGCTCTGGAAATTGATCTATGTAGGATATTGTTGGTCTTCCCTCTTTATCAGGCGAAAAGACTGGGTGCTCTACCTTGTAATCAATATTTTTACTTTTTGGTGACCCCCAAACAAAATTTTGTCTCCCTACTGGATCATTATATAAATCATCACAATGCTCCCAGTCATCAAGGTGTAGCATAGCTGTTTCTCCACCTTCAACATTTTGCTCATCAATTTTTGTCATGATTAACCAATCTGTTACATCTTTAACATATGTCCCATCTGTATGAAGATCCATATTTCTATAAGCTTTTCTTAAGTAAGAGTCGCTAGTATCTTCATGTTTTACATGAAAACGAGCATAGTATTTTCCTGCCATTGCATCATGATTTGGTACACCAATTAAATGAGCTATTGCAGTTGATAACTTAACTAAAAATGTATCATTAATTTTTGCAGTTATATTTTTTGGTCCAATAATAAAGCAACCTGTAGATCTATCTCTAATAATTGAGTTCATTAATTTACTTAATTTATTATCTGTTAAATCATCTAAACTTTTTGCTAAAGTAAATCTTGTAAATGGTTTTAACTCCAACGCTGTTAAATCAAATTTATTAAATGGGAAAATTAATTTATCTATAATATCATTATCTAAACTAATTTTTATAATCCTATTTGATTTATCATGTTTTTGAATGTCTATGCCTGTAATTTTTTGCATTCTAAATTTTATTTTACCTTATTTTATAAATCAATCTAATCAGATATAATTATTAAGTATTGCCATACAAATAGCTGAGAAAATTGTAGGATAAACAAAGTTTTTCTTTGAAATAAAAAAAACAACTAAAGATAACAGCACAACAAGAAATCTACTTGAATAACTAGCATCTACCAAAACACCAGCTGGAAAAATTATAGTTCTAGCTATTAGTGCTGCTAATGTCGCATAAGCTAAACAATTAAACCACTTAAAAAGTTTAGAGGTTTCTTTTATACCTTCAGATGTAAGAGCTCCCAAAAATCTAGACAAAAATGTTGCTAGGGACGTAACAAGGATTGCGTAAACGATATTAGCTGACATTGTGCTCTCCTACTAGATAAGCGATGGTTCCACCAATTACACCTGCTAACAAAATTGACCACTCTGGTGAGAATAAATAAATAATTGGTCCCAATATAGTTCCAAGCAAAACTGATAGAGCTACCGGTATAGTCTTAGATGCCCCAACCATCATGCATAAAAAATAAACCGGATTAAGAATTGCTAATCCCATCATCATATCTTTATTCAAATACTCTGAAAAAGAGAAACCTATAAATGTTCCAATAACCGATACACTTACAGTTGCACTTCCAATACCAATCCAATAATCAATTCTGTATTCTTTTGGAATTTTTTTATAATTACTTTTCATGATTAGCCAAGCGGAAACAGCAATGAAATGACAAGAAAAGTAATACTTCCATTTAGGTTGACTTTTGTGCATCATCAACGGGAATAAGGATACAGCCATAGGGTAAAGTCTTGCGTTAACAAACCAAACCGCCAAAAAAATATTTAACAGAGATGCTCCAATTAACATAGACTCAGCCATTACTAGTGAACCCGGTAAAGCATAAGTTAAAACAGTTGAAAAAATACTTTCCTGAATATTAAAACCTAAATTTTTAAATAGAGCTCCAATAGCTATAAAACAACAAGTGAGAGCAATTGCAGGACTGTCGTGAGTAAATATAGATCTATATCCTTTGAAGAAAAAATTTTTATTAATCATTATCCACCTAGGAACAATCTACCAACATCAGGGTTTTGAAGTAAATCGTCTCCTTTACCTGCTATTGCAGTTTGCCCAGATACTAAAACGTATCCTATATCTGCAAACTCCAATCCTTTTTTGGCATTTTGCTCAACTAGAATGATTGTTTTTTTTTCATTTTGTTGAAGATCTCCTAAAATTTCAAAAACCATATCAATATATCTTGGTTCCAAACCAATTGAAGGTTCGTCAACAAGTAATACAGACGGTTTCATCACTAAAGCTCTTGATATTTCCAATAATCTTCTTTCTCCACCAGATAATACTTTTGCGGGTTGGCTTCTTCTGTTTCTAAGCCTTTCATATTTTTCTAATATTCTCTCTGCTTCTTCAAAAGATTCCTCTGTTTTATCTTTTATGTAGCCACCCATCAGTAAATTTTCCTCTACCGTCATATCTGGAAAGACAGAGTTGTCTTGTAAAATATATGCAATTCCAACTGACTTTAATTTTTCAGCTGGTGTTAGATTTGTAATTTCTTTACCATCTATTTCTATTTGACCTGAAAAAATATTTGTAAACCCATATATCGAATGGAGTATTGTAGATTTACCTGCTCCATTCGGTCCAATCAAACATAATGATTGAGCCTTATTTACAAACAAGTCAAAATTATGCAGAATTTCCATTTTTCCATATCCAGCATTTAAATTTTTAATTGTTAAATGTATTTCATCTGGAGATAGTTTTTTTAAATCTTCCGGTGTTGGCGCTTTACCTAAAACTTCATATTGATTTGACATTATTGCGCTCCTAAATATGCGTCGACAACTCGCTTATCGTTTTTAATTTCATCTGGCGATCCGTTTGCCAACATCTTACCATGAGCTAGACAAAAAATATTTTCCGCTAATTGCATTATTACTCTCATATTATGTTCTATGACTAAAAGAGTAATTCCAAAATCTTGGTTCACTTTAATTAATCTATCTATAATTCCATTAATTAAGGTTGGATTAATTCCTGCGGTTGGCTCATCTAACAAAAGCATTTCCGGCTCATTCATTAGAGCCATAGCAAGCTCTAGTAGTTTTTGCTGACCAAAAGATAAATCTCCTGCTCTAAGTTTTCTCTTTTGATATAATCCAACAAAATTCAATAAATTTTCTGCTTTTTCTGTTAATTCCTGTGGTATTTTTGAAAATAATTTAAACATACTTTCATCACTTCCTTTGTGACTGATAAGCATGTTATCTATGCAATTTAATTTTCCGTAAATTCTTGTCTGTTGAAACGTTCTTAATAAACCTAATTTTGCAATAACCGGAACTGGCAATTCAGAAACTTCTTTTCCATTAAACTTAATTGAGCCTTGGTCGATTGGATAAGTTCCAACAATTGAATTGAATAATGTTGTTTTTCCAGAACCATTTGGACCAATTAATCCAACTATCTTACCTTTTTCAACATTCATTGAAATATCAACATTAGCTTTTACTCCCCCAAAAGATTTGCTGACATTATTTACTTCAAGAATACTCATTTTATCTCTACCTGCGCCTTTCGGTCTGCTTCATCTACAACTTCACCAAATCTCTCAGGATATTTTTCTCTTAACCATCCCATAATTCCTTCTGGGAAATAAATAACAATTACTACAATTAAAACTCCAAGAGCCACATACTGCCATCCCAAGAAAAAAGTCCAAAAACCTTCTTTAAATATATGAAATACTGTTGCGCCAATAACTGGTCCCCATAAAGTTCCTTTACCACCTAATATTGCCATTAAAACCATAAACACACCCATTTCTCTTCCATCAAATGCTACATCAGTGGAGTCTATGTATCCAACTAAGCCACCCATAATTCCTCCGGCTAAACCACAGAAGAAGGCAGATATCATCCAACCAATTATTTTATATTTCATGGTCTCTATTCCCATGGCTTCTGCTTTATCTTCATTATCTCTAATTGCATTTAAGATTAATTTAAATCTAGTGGTATAAATTGCTTTGACTGCAATGAATGTTAGTACCAAAACTAAGAAACTTAAAAAATAAAAGAATTCACCTCTCGCCTCTAAACTTCCTACATTAGGAAAAGGTGGAGTAGTAAAACCTTGTCCCGCACCAATGATTTCAATTCCTCCAGAAATTTCTCCGGCTGCTACACCTAATCCAAGTGTACAGATAGCAAAATAATGACCCCTTAAACCTAAAATTGCATATCCAATTAAACCAGCAACTATTGTTGGTACAATTGCAGCAACTACAAGTCCAGCTGCCATTCCTTGAAAAAATTGAGCTGGTGTATGAACAAAAGTTTTTTCACCACCACTTTCAGTCCATTCAGCTAATGGAAAAAACATTCCAACCTGGACCGAGGCACACAAGTACATTCCCAATCCATAAAATAAAATATTTCCAAATGTGTTATAGCCCATTTCACCTCCTTGAATATTCCAGGTGATTGCAAGGACAATCAATATACATAGAATTGATAATTGCACTTTAAATGCAGGGAATATATAAGGAGCCGCTAGTCCAAAAATTAATATACCAATGTATAGTATTAAATTATTCTTGTTCATATAAACTCTTGATTTTATCTCTAAAATTCTGATTTACTGTAAAGTAATGACCATCTTCATCATGAACACTTGATCCTGTGGAGTGATATTCATCTAAATGTTTTTTAAATTGATCTATGTCAACTTCAATAGATTTCCCTTGGTTATCATTAATTTTAACTTTTCTCATTTTAGATACTCTCTTTTTCTAGAAAGTTTAAATCTTCTATAAACTAATATTAAAACTAATAATAAAAACACTGAACCAATTCTAAATTCTGTACCCAAAATATAATCTGCAAATTCCTCAAAAACTCCTAGTCCCATACCTGACATTGCAACACCTGGTAAATTTCCTAATCCTGCAACAATTACAATCATAAAAGATCTGATTGTATAAGGTAGACCCATATAGGGATGGATAGTAAATGTTATTGAAATTAATGCTCCAGCAACACCACATAGAGCAGCATTTATTCCAAATGTTGCTGCATAAACTTTTTCTGTATCAACACCTAAAATCTTTGCGGCTCTTGCATTTTGAGCTGTAGCTCTAATAGCTCGGCCAAGCTTAGATTTTTTCATGTAAATTACTAAACAAACTGCAAACAAAATGCTTATAAATGCTGAAAATATTTTTGAATTAGGTAACACAACATTGTTATCAAACAACATAGTTGTTCCGTAACCAGAGTTTGCAAGTACAACATCTGCACCAAATGCAAAATTCATTAATTGCATGAAAAGAATACTTATTCCAAAAGTCGCCAAAATAGAGATAAATAAATCCCTATCTACTACTTTATTAATTACTAGTTTGTAAATCGCTATACCAACAAAGTACATTATTACAGGTGCAACAATTACTCCCCATGCTGGATGTATACCGTAGAGGTACATAAAATATGCTATGTATCCTCCTAAAATAACAAGATCTCCTTGTGCAATGTTAATTATGTTCATCACTCCCCATTGAAGTGCCATTCCATATGCAATTAATGCAAACAAAACTCCAAGAAGAATTCCATCCAAGCAAGCTTGAACAGTTATCATTGGGTATTGAAATACAAGAAAATCCATAAAAAGTATTTTTGGGTTATATAAAAAAAAGCCCCCTATGACTAGGGGGCTTTAGTATTTTATTTTATCTATCTGACCACTTAGGAATTGGATGTATCAACTTAGCTGATGCCCACTTTAATGGAGCAACAACTTTGTTTTCACAACTTCCTGAAGCATCACACATTACTTGGAAAAGTACCATTGGTTTGTCAACGTTCTGACCACCAGGTGCAAATTTAATATTTCCATAGAATGTTTGCATATTCGTAGCTGCAAGAGCATCTCTTACTTTCTTTTGATCGAAAGAATTTGCTCTTTCAAATGCATCTTTGAATACCAATAAAGCAGCTGAAGATTCAGCAGATTGGTAAGGTGGATCATATCCAAACTCTTTCTCAAAGTCTGCAGCATAAGTCATCCCATCTTTAAAGAAATCATCTTTATAAGTTAGTGACTTGTGCCATTGAGAAGCACAAAGAGCGTACTGAGAGTTCTTACCATGCTGTTTAGATAATTTTGCAGCATCACAGTGAGTCATGGCTAACATTGGAACATCAACTTTCATTTCAGCAATTTGTCTGATCGCAGTTAACGCACCTTTTGTGTGACCTGATACAACAAGTACATCTGGTTTCATTTGTTTAACTTTAACCAAAGTAGCAGCCATATCATTTAGCTCTTTAGGCAATTTATCGTCAATTATGATTTTAGAACCAGTTCTTTCTGCAGCATCTAAAATACCTAATCTAACGTCCTGTGAGAATGCATCTTGTTCAAACGCTTGTGCAATTTTTACTGGTTTTCCACCATTTAGCTCAACCGCTGTTTCAATAGCAACATCAAGATATAAGTTAGCTGGAGCTAATACAGCAAATAGATATTTGTAACCTTTTGTAAACAAAGATCTAGATGCACCATTTGCTTCAACCATTGGAACACCATATTTTTCAGTCACTGGAGCAATCGCTTTAGTCAAACCAGAACTGTAAGGGCCAAGCATAAACTCAACACCATCTTGTGAAATTAATCTTTCTGCAAGCTGTGCAGCTCTCTTAGGGTTTGACTCATCATCGTAATAAATAATGTCAAACTTATAAGTCTTTCCACCAACTTTAACACCACCCATGCTGTTAATTCTGTCAACGGCCATGTTGTAACCATTTTGAGTATGAACACCATTAGATGAGTATTTACCAGTTAAGGAAATCGCAGCACCTAAAATAATTTTGTCACCAACTACTTTTGCAAAAGATGCAACAGAAGTTGAAAATAAAATTACTAATGCAGAAACAAAACTTAAAATTATTTTATTTAATCTCATTTTATTTCCTCTTTAATTAATTAATTATGTGATGATTAAATAAAGAAATTTTATTTTATGCAAGTGGCAATAAAGACCAAAAACAGTTTAATATTGCTGTGTTATAACAATTATTACAGCAATAATTACTAAAACACTCGCAGAAATTGTATTAATTGTTTTTGGATTAGCAGTTATCCAATTAATTAGTTTCTGTGCAAGCATCGCATAACCAATCAGAGATAAAAAATCTAAAACAATGTAAGTTGTAATTAAAATTACAAATTGTGCCAATAAATTTGAATTAAAGTCAATAAATTGGGGAAATATAAAAGGAAAAAACATCCAGGCTTTTGGACTTGTTCCAGCCACTAAGAAACCATCTCTAAAGAAAGATAAGTTACTTTTTTTTATATCTCCTTCACTTGAAATAGTTTTTGGACGTGATTTATAAATATCGTAAGCAAGATATAAAATATAAATTACTCCTATCCATTTAAATATATTTAATATTGTTGAGTTCTCAGAAAAAAAAGATCCTATTACAAATATTACTAATGTTGCTTGAATAAAATTTGCTGTTACATCCCCTAATGCCGACCAAACACATTTTCCAACTCCATAATTCATTGAATAAGAAATAATCACAACTCTAGGAGTTCCAGGTGTAATGAATAAAAAAATTATTATCTGTAAGTAAAGTATGAAATCTAAGGGGAGCATAAAAAAAGATAGTCCTTAAAAACCGGGAGCTAAAGATGGCTAAGAAGGACTATCTAAGACATAATATCAGAGGCTAAAAAAAATGCATTAAATTTTTTTTTCAAATATAAAGGATTTATGAAAAAAAAAGGTCACAGACCAGTTACTAGAGTCAAAAACCCAGAGCCCAAAATGGACGATCCGGATTGGATCATTTGGGCAGCGTGGGCAGATAGGATCACTTTCGAGGAAATTGAAAAAAAAACAGGAAAGAAAGAATCTGATGTAATTAAGATTATGCGAAGATCTCTAAAACCATCATCTTTCAGGTTATGGAGAAAAAGAGTAAATCAAAAAAGTATAAAACATCGAAAAAAATTTGAATATTCTAGAAAAGAAATAGCTAGTAAAATTAAAAAAGGTGACTATCTATAGTTTATGAAAAAAATTACCATGTATACAGGTCCGCTATGTAATTATTGTGAGGCTGCAAAAAGATTATTAACTAGAAATAATGCACCTTATAATGAAATTGATATTTCAAAAGTTGATGGAGCAATGGATGAAATGATTAAAAAAGCTAATGGAAAAAGAACTATTCCACAAATTTTTTTTGATGACCAGCATATAGGTGGTTATGATGAAGTAAGAGCATTAGAAAAAGAAAATAAACTTCAAGATCTTTTAAATAATTAATTCCATTCTTCTAAAGCTAATTGTTTCTTAGCTAAAGAGCTTAAGTCTTTTACTTTAACTCTATCTTTATAATTAATTTCATAATCTTCAGCTGCAAAATCTGGTGGACTCTTTCCTTCTAAAAATTTTTTTGATTGTTTTATTGTATAATCAAGGTTTTTTTTACAATAAGGTGTTGCACCAACATAAATAACGTTTGAATAATTTTTTCCTGAATGTTTATTTTCTACAGCATGAATAACATCCGGATGCCACCAAATTGTGTCTCCCGGTTTCATTTTTGGAATAGAAATTAGTCCTTTTAAAAGCAATGAATGATAATCTTTGTTAACAGATAACGCTCTTCCAAGTTTCGATCCACATAACTCTTTTTTGGGAACATCGTCTTGTAATGCTCTTGTTAAAACATATGTCATTGCTTTAGCAATTGGTATTAATTGCAAAGTTCCGTCGTTAGGACCTTGCTCGGTTAAAGCTGTCCAACCTTGAAAAGTTCTAAAAACATGTGCAACCGCAGGAGACTCAAACTCTATGGTTCTATCTCTATACTTTGCTTCAAATGGATTATATTTTTCAAAGTTGTCAGAAAATATATCTCTATAAATTTTTTGATAATGATTGTCAGTCCATCTTTCAATAGAACCAGCATCGCAATGAGGAGAAAGTCCCAAAGTATCATCACCCGGCTCTCTTCTTCTTACTCTATCTGCATAAGACAATTCTTTATTTGGATCAAAAACTTTATATTCAGGGTTTTCAAATAACCAAAGATTATTAAGCCATTTTTTTACTTTAGCCATTTGCTCTGAATGTCTTATTTCTATTTGTGCTTTAGACCAATAAAGACCATATATTTGAGGTTTGCCTGATTTAAGATCACTAAAATATTTATCTAGATCAGCTTTCTTTTTTTGATCTTCATAATAATTATTTTCATCAATATACTTCTCTAGTTGAAAGTTTAAATTTTCAATAAATTTGTCGTCAAAAACATCTCGGATTATTACACAGCCTCTTTTTTTTATATCTTCTATGATCTTTGTTTTTTTTTGATCTATCTCATTAATACTAATTTCTGGAATTATAGATTTATTGTTTTTTTTGAGATTTAATATTTCTTGAATTTCAGTTTCTATGAACTTTTCAATTTTGGCGAAATTTTCTTTATAATTTTTTGAGTGATTTCTGAGCTCTTCTTTAACTTTCTCAATATCGATATTTTCAAACATTATATTTAGCTCTTAGGTTTAAAAACTAAACATACCCCATTGTTACAAAATCGTTTTCCTGTAGGTTCAGGTCCATCATCAAATATATGTCCGTGATGACCTCCACATCTTTTACAATGATATTCAGTTCTTGCATAACCTATGTGATGATCTGTTTTAGTTTCAAATACGTCAGGCAAAGATTCATAAAAGGAAGGCCAGCCTGATCCACTCTCATATTTTGTTTTTGAATCAAATAATTTTTCACCACAGTTTGCACAATGAAAACTTCCCTCCCTTTTTTCGTGATTAAGTTCACTTGACCCAGCACGTTCAGTACCTTCCTCAAATAAAATTAATTTTTGCTCAGCAGTTAAATTTGGATTTATTTTTTTCGTCATGAACTCATATATTTAGCACAAGATTGATGTAACATTGAATGTAATTCAACAAGTTTATTAAAATCTTTATTATAACCACCACCCAAAACCCCACAAAATGGTATTCGTCTAGAAAAAAAGTTTTCTACCACAAGTTCATCTCTTAATTGAATGCCCTCGTCAGAGATTTTTAATTTTCCTAATCGGTCATTAAAATGAATATCAACACCAGCTATATAAAAAACAAAATCAAAATTTTCTTGATTAAGCTCTTTTAAATATTGTTTGAGAGTCTTTATGTACTCATCATCCTCTAAGTTATCCTCAAGTTCTACATCTAAATTGCTATTTGATTTTTTTGCTGGATAATTGGTTTTTGAATGCATGCTAAACGTAAAAACACTTCTATTATCTTTAAAAATTTCTGAATTACCATTTCCTTGATGAACATCTAAATCAACAATTAAAATTTTATTAGCTAGACCTCTATTAAGTAAGTAATGTGACGCAACTGCAACATCATTAAATACACAATAACCTGCACCTCCATCATAACTTGCGTGGTGACTCCCACCTGCAGTATTACATGAGATGCCATAATTGATTGCAAGTTTAGATGCTAGCACAGTTCCACCAGTAGCAACTAAAGATCTTTGCACAACACTATCAACAAGTGGAAATCCAATTTTTTTTACTCCCTCTTTACTTAAAGTTTTGTTTTGAATATCTAAAATATAATTTTTTGAATGTGCATAACTTAATGTTTCAAATGAGCAAGGCGATGGTTTGTGAAATTTTTTTACTATTTTATTTTGGATTAAGTAGTTTGCTAGTTCTCCAAATTTATTAATTGGAAATTTGTGATCATCCCCTATTTTTGCGGTATAATCTTTATGATTAACTACTGGAAGTTCCATTTTAAGTTTTTAAAAAAGTAATTTACACCCGTTTTATAAATGAATTTGAAATTATTCTTTTTTAAAATTTTCAATATATTTTGATAATTTTTTTTTGATTTCAAATTGTGGGATAGAATTTCAATGCACATTAAATTTATTTTAATTTTTTTAAAATTAAGTGTTTTTATGATCTCATACTCATAACCTTCTAAATCAATAGTCAAAAAATCAACTTTTGCAAATTTATATTTTTTTAAAATATTATTTATATTTTGTGTTCTAATTTTTCTATGATTTATTTTTGCTATTTCTAAGTTAAAATTTTTACTTAAAAATTTTAAATGATTTTTATCAAAGGAATTAAGTGGTGAAAAATCTCCTGAAAAATAAAGTTTTTTAAAGCCTTTATTTTTAGCTAAACCTATATTTAAATTTATATCATTAGGTCTAAAAAAATTAAATAGTTCTATAGATAATGAATTTAAATCTATATTTATTCCCTTCCAGCCCTTTTTGTATAATTGATAAGTGTTATTATCCCTAATTGGATGAAAACATCCTAGATCTAAATAATTACCTTTATTTTGTTTTTTAAAAAAATTTTTTAAAAATAAATCTTCGCCAAATTGTGAACTTTTGGATAGATATTTGAAGTTTCTAAAATATATATTGTATAAGAAGTAAATATTTCTAAATATTTTAATATTATACTTGAGTAAAAAACTAAGGCTTCTTGCTCTCACTTTATTTCTCTAATTGGCTTTCCATTTACACAAGCCTCTAATCCTTGGATCATTTGATTATAAAAAATACTATAATTTTCAGCTGTAACATAACCAATGTGTGGTGTGAGCAATGCATTTGGTAAAAATCTAAGCTTATTATTTTCAGGTAAAGGCTCTTTTTCATATACATCAATTCCTGCACCAGCAATTACATTGGTTGATAAAGCAATAATCAAATCATCCTCATTTACAATAGGTCCACGAGATGTATTTATCAAAAAAGCTGTTTTTTTCATTTTATCTAATTCTTTTAAACTAATGCAGTCTTTGTATCTTTCACCTCCTTGAACATGAATTGAAAGAACATCAGAATTTGTAATTAAATCTTCTTTACTGCAAGGTAGTACGTCTAATTCTTTACACTTATCTAAGTTAAGATTTTCACTCCAGGCCATTACTTGCATACCAAAAGCTTTTCCGATTTTAGCAACTTCACTACCTACCCTGCCTAATCCTATTAAACCTAAAATTTTCCCTTTTAGTTCTACACCAATAGTAGTTTGCCAATATCCTTGATACATATTATCGAACTCTTCTTTAAAATTTCTAGCCAAGCCAAGAATTAGTGCCCAAGTTAATTCAGGCGTTGGGTTAATATTTATATCTGTTCCGCAAACTATAATTTTTCTTTTCTTTGCAGCTTCTAAATCAATAGATCTATTTCGTAATCCACTTGTGATTACAAATTTTAAATCATTTAAATTATCAATTAAATTTTTTGTAATTGGAGTTCTTTCTCTCATTATTAGTAAAGCTTCAAAATCAGCTAATTGATCAATTGCATCTGCTTCATCTAAAAAAGGTTCGCTAAAAATTTTAAACTCATATTTCCCAGATAGTTTTTCTAAATCTACAAACTGTTGGGCAACGTTCTGGTAATCATCTAATATAGCAACTTTAAGCATTTTTAACTTTCTTATTTGATAACAATATTCCTGTAATAATGAAACAAGCGCCTAAAATATGATAAAACATAAATTTTTCACTAAAAAAAAACATCGCCATTATTGCGCTCAAAATTGGCATTAGGTGTAAAAAAACACCAGAACGATTAGCACCAATCATAGATATTCCTTTTATCCATAAAATAAAAGATGCCAAACCTGGAAACAAAACAACATAAGATAAAATTAAAATAAAAGGTAATTCTAAATTAATCCTAAAGCCAATTTGATATTCAATAAAATAAACTGGAATCAAAAATATTAAACCAAAAGTAATTACTACTTGAAGTAATGATATTTGAGTTAACTCATATTGTTTTCCCTTTAATAATGTTGAATATAATGCCCATGAAAACATTGCTATCACCATTGTAATATCACCTTTATTGAAATCTAAATTTTTTAATATCTCCAAATTTGCTTTTGTAATAATCACAATTACACCAGCAAAAGAAAGAATTACTCCTATAATTTGAAAAATATTTGTTTTTTCAATTTTTAAAATTGAAGAGAATAACATAATCATTACTGGTATAGTTGAAATCATTAACACACCGCTAATAACTTGAGTAAAATTTAATGAATAATAAACTATGGAATTAAATATGGTTATGCTAGTAACACCCAAAATAATGAAAAGCTTATAGTTTTTAATTATATAATTTCTTTTCTCTAATAATTCAGGAATTGTAAAAGGTGCTAAAATTAACCATGCAAAAAACCATCTATAAAAATTTAGTGAAAAAGGTGGAACTTCGTAAAAGCTTGCAAGTTTACCTACTACAAAATTTCCTGCCCAGAAAGTTACTGTTAAAAATAGATATAAATAAGCTAAAAAATTATTATCTTTAGTCACTTAACTAAATCTAAGCGAACTATAAGGTTTTAAATCTAAATTTGTATTTTCGTTCGCTATCATCCCTGAAACAATCTTTCCAGAAATCGGACCTAAAGTCCATCCTAAATGATGATGCCCAAAACAATAGTAAATATTTTTGTAATTTTTTGATGGCCCCATAACAGGTAAAAAATCTGGTAAAGTGGGTCTAAATCCTAGCCACTCATCCTCATGTTCTGGTAAATCACCAAGCATATATTTTGCATTATTTATCAAATTTTTAACTCTTGATTTAGATAATGGATTATCTAATCCACCGAATTCTACAGTTCCAACAACTCTTAAACCTTGTTCCATCGGTGTAATTCCAAATCCGCGGTTAGAAAATATCACAGGTCGACTTAATAAATGATCACAATTTTTGAAATGAACATGATATCCACGCTCTGTATCTAAGGGTATTTTTTCTCCTAGATTATCTGTTAATTTTTTTGAAAAAGCTCCACAAGCTATTACTGCTTTATCAAAAACATAACTTTGAGTTTCAGTTTTAAAAACCGGTTTTTCTTCATCAAAATTAATATTTTTAATATTTACTTTGTTAAATTTTCCACCTTTTTTCAAAAATAAATCAAATAATTTTAAAAGAATTCTTTTTGGATTTCTTGCGTGTCTTGCATAAGGATAATAAACGCCTGCATGGTAAAATGGTTTTATATGAGGTTCAAGATCATGAATCTCAGCTTTATTTACTAATTGTTGTTCAACTCCTAATTCTTCCCTTACTCTGATTTCTAATTCTCTACTTTTTAAATCTTTATCATTCCAAATATAAAGAATTCCTTTGTTTTCAACTAAACCTTCTAAGTCTATCTCTTCAAATAGTTCATCATATGCAGGTAAAGCTAAATCTAAAATTTGGTGCATATTTTTAGCAGTATGCATCATCTTGGTTTTGGAAGTATTCATTATAAACTTTAAAAACCATGGAATCATTTTAGGAACGTAGTTCCATTTTAAGGCAAGGGGACCTGTGGAACTGAGTAACATAGCTGGGACATCTGCCAAAACATCAGTTCTGTTTAAAGAAAGAGATGCATAAGGTGAAAAGTGACCTGCATTGCCATAAGAGGCGGCTTGGCTACCTGGGTTATCTCTGTCAAAAATAGTTACATTGAAACCTTTTTTTTGAAGAAACAATGCGTTAGATACACCTTGAATTCCTGCTCCAACTATTCCTACTTTAAGATTTTTATTCATAAAATTGTTATACAAGTAAATATTAAATTATCAGGGTGACAAATTATGCAATCATTTGTTTATGATTAATTTTTGCACTCAATACTATGCCAAAACCAATCATAGTGGCTAACATTGAAGAACCTCCATACGACATGATAGGTAATGGAGAACCAACTATAGGTAGCAGACCTAAAACCATAGATAAATTTACTACAATATAAATAAAAATTGCAAAAGCATAACCAAAACAAAAAAGTCTAGCAAAATTACTTCTTGAAATAGATCCTATTCTTATAATTCTAAAAATTATTATTGAGTATAATATTAATAGACCAACTGAGCCTATAAAACCAAACTCTTCTGAAAATAAAGTAAATATAAAATCTGTATGTTTTTCAGGTAAAAAATCTAAGTAGCTCTGAGTTCCTTTTAAAAAACCTTTTCCATTAAGGCCGCCTGAGCCGATAGCTATTTTTGACTGTATAATTTGATATCCAGCACCCAATGGATCTCTATCTGGATCTAAAAAAGTTAATATTCTCAGTTTTTGATATGGTTTAAGAAATGAGATTATAAATGGAAGCGAAATTAAGAAAGTAATAAACGAGTATATAAAATATTTAATTTTCATGCCAGCTAACCACAAAATTATTAATCCACTTAAAGCAATTAATATAGATGTACCAAGATCAGGTTGAGAAATTACAAAAATTATTGGAATTATTATAATCGATAACACAATAGTTATGCTGGTAAATGAATTAACATTTTCTATTTTTATTCTATGAAAATATTTTGCAAGACACATTATAATTGCTACTTTCATAAGTTCTGAAGGTTGCAGAACAAATAAATAAAGATCCATCCATCTTTGTGAACCAGAGGACTTTATTCCGAAAAACGAAACATAAATTAATAAAAGTATTACTATAAGGTAGATTATATAAGAGAAGTTATGCCAAAATTTGATGTTAAAGAAAGCCACAAAAATCATAAGAGGGAAAAAAACTGCGAGTTTTACAAAATGATTTTTTGTATGAAAAAGTATTTCACCACCATCTGTAGAATACATAACAAAAACACTTAATACAGAAAGAAGGATGACGGAAATCAATAGTATGTAGTCTAAGTTTTTTATTTTTTGAAATAATGTAATCTCATTACTCAATCTATCGTGCTGAAACATTTAAACAGTAATCCTCTCAAAATTTGATTGTTTATTTCTTAAATCATGTCTGTCGATGATTAATTTAAATAATTTTTTTGCAATTGGTGCTGCCGCCTTACTTCCTGAACCACCATGCTCAACAATTATACTAAGCGCATATCGCGGGTTAACATATGGTCCATAAGCAACATACAAAGCATGATCTCTATCTTTGTATGGTATTTGCTCTAATTCTAAATCCAATTCCCTCTCTCTTTTACTAATTCTCTTGACCTGGGCTGTTCCAGTTTTTCCTGCAAATTGATATTTAGGGTCATCAATTCTTGATTTATAAGAAGTTCCAAATCTTTCATTGGTTGAAGCAAACATTGCTTCTTGAACAATCTTAATATTTCTTTGGTTTTTAAATAACTTTTTGTCTAACAATTCCTCAGAGTCGGTATCAAATAATAATCCACTTTCCATTGATTGTTTTGCATCCTCATAAGAAATTGGATTACTATCGACAATTATTTTCGGTTTTAAAGCAAAGCCTCCATTTGCAATTTGTGCGGTCATCATACAAAGTTGTAAAGGAGTTGATTGTATATAGCCTTGTCCAATACCTGTTATTAAGGTCTCTCCTAATACCCAGCCTTTACCAAGATTATTTTTTTTCCATTTAGTATTTGGAAATAATCCTTTTTTTTCATTATCGAAATAATCACCGAGAACTTTTTTACCTAAGCCAAACTTTTCAGCTGTAATGTTTAATCTATCAACACCTAATAATCTAGCAACCTCATAAAAATATGTATCACAAGATTGTTTCATTGCATTTTTCAGACTAACCCAACCATGTCCCTTTTCCTTCCAACAGTGAAACGTTTGTCCATATAACTCCATTTTTCCTGTGCATTTAACTTTAAACTTTGTATCTATTACTTTGTTTTCTAAAGCTGAAAGCGCAACGATAGGTTTTATTGTTGAGCCTGGTGAGTATAGACCCGAAAGAGTTTTGTTTATTAGTGGTTTTAATGGATTATTTCTAATTAATTGCCACTCATCTTGACTTATTCCAAATAAAAATAAATTTGGATTATAAGATGGAGATGAATACATTGCTATTATATCTCCAGTATAAATATCCATTACACTTATAGATCCTGCTTTTTCATTTAACAATTTCCCACAAGCTTTTTGTATTTCTGTATCTACAGTTAAACGTATTTTTGATCCTTGCTCACCTTTTTGATGCTCAAGTTGATTAATCCTTTTACCGTAAGCATTTACTTCATATCTTTGAATAGCATTTGTTCCAATTAAATGATTTTCAAGTCTTTTCTCTAAGCCCAGTTTTCCAATTTTCATTCCTGGTACAAATCTTTCTTGGATAATTTCATTTTCTAAAATTTCTTCTTCATTTGGTTGACTCACATATCCAAGCACATGTGTGTACACATCATTAAATGGATAGTTTCTGGAGATTGTCATTACTGGTTTAACTCCAACAAGATCGTATAAATAATTATTAATTTTTACAAATTGACTCCAGCTTAGGTTTTCAGAAACAATAATACTATCCCATGGTTTTAGCTCTGCTTTTAATTTATTTATTCTTGCAATTCTTTTATCACTTAGATTTAAAAGGTTTCTCAATCTAACTAGTAAATAATTAAAATTCTCAACTTGCTCTGGAATTATATGTAATTGATATACTTTTAAATTCCCCGCAATTATATTTCCAAAATAATCAACAATATTTCCCCTAGTAGGTGGGAGCTTCCATTCTCTAATTCTATTTTTATCCGAAAGTGTTAAATATTTTTTATTTTCGTTTATTTGAAGAGAAAATAAACGAGCAACGATACCAACAAAAACTACTACTTTTGCTGCTCCGATTATGAACATCCTTCTATTAATTACATCTGTTTTTCTTATTCCTGAATTAGATCTAATCATTTGTTTGATATGAAATTCTCTCGTTTAAAAAATTAAAAAATAAAAAAAATATTGGATAAAATAAGAAAGTAAAACCTGAGTTAATCAAATAATTAGTGTAATCAACTTTGGTTAAAAAGACTAAATCCAAAATAATTACTTGAATTGAATTTATTAATAAAATTGTGAATAATAAGGATATCCAGTCCTTCATAAAGTTTGGAGATAAAGTAATGTTTCTTATATAAGCTGTTACTGAGCAAAGAATAAGGTAACAAAAACTACTAATTCCTATAGGTATACCTATTACAACATCATTAATTATTCCTGCAAAGAAAATTGCTAGATAGCCTAATTGATCAGGATTTCTTAAAGTCCAAAAGAAAATTAATAGATGAACAAAATTAAAAGCAAAATAATCAAGTTTTAAGTAATTAAAATCAAATTCATTAAATACAGAAAAAAATAACATTATAAATGGTACGTAGGATAAGAATATTTTTAAAAAAGAACTTTTGTTAAGTGATGACATTATTCTTCTCTACCTATTTTATAAGAAACTATTTTTACATAGTTGAGTTGTGTAAAATCAGAAAAAAAATTAATTTTTCCTTCTGATATGTTGTTAATTTTTCCAATTGGTATACCAGGTTTGAATAAACCACCAAGACCTGAGGTGTAAGCAAAAATTTCTTTATTTTTAAAATCTTCTCTAAATTCTTCTTGAGTATGTTCAATTTTTCCAAAATCACTTCCTGTACCAGAAATTACAGCTTGTATATCATCTGGCTCTAGAACAGATGGTATTTTGCTATTAAGGTCAGACAATAGTAATGCCCTTGAATTTGTATAATTTACTTCAATTATTTGGCCAACTAGATAAACATCATCAATAACAGCCATTCCAATTTTTACTTTATCTTTTGTGCCTTTATTTAATACTACTGATTTTAAATATGGACTGTCTTTATCAATTAAAACTCTGGCAAATATTTCTTGTGAATTTATACTTTCATCAAGTAACTCTCTAAGCTTTTCGTTTTCTGCAGTTAAAAACTTATTTTGTAATTTAAGTTGGTCAGAATTTTCTATTTTAATTAATTCTTTCTGATGACTTTCATACAAATCCATATGTGATTTGAATTTTGAAGTTATTTCTTTTAATTTATTTTCTGGGATTGATGCAATATGAGATGATCTATAAATTACTTCATTAATTCCTAATTTAATAAATTGTATTGCTTTAAAATCAAAATTACTTAAAACAATTACAAAAATTGATAAAATAATTAAAGTAAGTAAAGAAAATTTTTGTTTATCTTTTTTTTTTAAGAAAGCTGACCTAATGGCAATTACAAAATCATCTCTGCCAGTAGCCATTTTTTCTAATATTCAGATAACATAGTAGAAAAAGTTTCTTCTTGATCCAAAGCTTTACCTGTACCGACAGCGACACAAGATAATGGATCATCTGCTATATGAACTGGTAAACCTGTTTCTTTAGAAAACCTTTTATCGATATTTTTTAACAAAGCACCACCACCTGTTAAAGTTAAACCCATATCAACTAAATCAGCTGACAACTCAGGTGGAGTATTTTCCAACGCATCTTTAATTGCACCAACCATCTGTTTCATAATATCGTTTAGTGCTTCAGCCGTATCTTCTTCTGTAATATTAACTTCCTTTGGAGTGCCTGA
Organism: uncultured Pelagibacteraceae bacterium; assembly: GCA_902573755.1. Taxonomy (GTDB): domain Bacteria; phylum Pseudomonadota; class Alphaproteobacteria; order Pelagibacterales; family Pelagibacteraceae; genus Pelagibacter. Next base: position 16,388 of record CACGLD010000001.1, on the reverse strand, counting down.
TCTTAAATCTCTTCCTTTAACTGGGTAAGTGTTTGTTCCCGTTGGAACAGCTGTTCCCATTTCTTTTTTTATTTTTTCAGCAGTAGTATCACCAATTAATAAATTATATTCTTTTCTCATATAATCTACGATTGCTGTATCCATTGAGTCACCTGCAACTCTTAAAGATTTAGAGTAAACCAATCCACCTAAAGACATGACTGCGATTTCACTTGTACCCCCTCCAATATCTACAATCATTGAACCAGTTGCTTCAGAAATTGGTAGATTTGCTCCAATAGCTGCTGCAATTGGTTCTTCAATTAATTGAACTCTTCTTGCGCCCGCTGCTAAAGCACTATCTTGAATTGCTTTTCTTTCAACTGGTGTTGAACCGGTTGGTACACAAATCAATATTCTTGGGTTAGCAAATGTGCTTCCTTTATGAACTTTTTTAATAAAATGTTTGATCATTTCTTCAGTGACTATAAAATCTGCGATAACACCATCTCTTAAGGGTCTGATTGCACTAATGTTACCAGGAGTTCTTCCAAGCATTGTTTTCGCTTCATCTCCAACAGCTAATACATTTTTTTTACCACCTTGATCAACTATCGCTACCACTGATGGCTCATTAAGAACTACACCCTGACCCTTTAAAACTACAAGTGTGTTTGCTGTTCCAAGATCAATTGCCATATCTTGGCTCCATATTTTTTTAACACTGCTAAATAACCCCATTATATCCCTCTTACTTTCTGACTTTCTTGCTCCATAGGAGCTGTTTTATCTCGTTTAATTATCATTTTATTTAATGCATTTATGTAAGCATTTGCTGATGCAACTAAAGTATCTGTATCGGCTGCCTGACCTACAGTTGTTTTACCTTTTTCCTCAATTTTTACACTAACAGTCGCTTGCGCATCTGTGCCTTCCGTAACAGCATGAACTTGATAAAGCTGCAAGTTAACATCATGAGGATACAAAGTTTTTATGCATTTAAATATTGCATCAACTGGGCCATCACCAGTTTCTGAAGCTTGTTTTATATCTCCATAAACATCTAAAGTCATTTCTGCTCTTTGTGGTTCACCAGTTCCAGCAAAAACCTTTAATGATTTTAAACTAATAGCACTAACTTTGTTATCAGTTATTAAACTATCATCTACTAAAGCAATAATGTCCTCATCATAAACATGTTTTTTCTTATCAGCTAAAACTTTAAATTTTGCGAATGCATTACTTACAACATCATCTGTAAGATCAGGATAACCCAAACTATTCATTTTATCTTTAAATGCATGTCTGCCTGAATGCTTACCCATTACTAAAGAAGTTTGTTTAACTCCTACACTTTCAGGTGTCATTATTTCATAAGTTTGTCTATTTTTTAACATCCCATCTTGATGAATTCCTGCTTCATGAGCAAAAGCATTTTTTCCAACGATAGCTTTATTGTATTGAACAGGAAATCCTGTTGCGTTTGAAACAATTTTTGAAGCTTTGCTTAAAAGTGTTGTATTAATTCCAGTTTCATATGGCATTAAATCAGGTCTTGTTTTAATTGCCATAACAACTTCCTCAAGAGCAGCATTTCCCGCTCTTTCTCCTAATCCATTTATTGTACATTCAATTTGTCTTGCTCCAGCTTGAACTCCAGCTAACGAGTTAGCTACTGCTAAACCTAAATCATTATGACAATGAGTTGATAAAATTGCTTTATCAATATTTGGAACTTTATTTAATAAAGTTTCTATAATTGTAGTAAATTCAGATGGGATTGTGTAACCAACTGTATCAGGAATATTAATTGTTTTAGCTCCATTTTTAATTGCAAGCTCTACAGTTTTGCACATGTAATCCATATCGGTTCTTGTTCCATCTTCGCATGACCACTCAACGTCATCAGTAAATTTTCTTGCGTAAGCAACATGTTTTCCAATTGATTCATAAACATCTTCTGGAGACATATTTAATTTATGCTTCATGTGTAAAGGGCTTGTAGAAATAAATGTATGTATCCTAAATCTTGGCGCATGTTTTAGAGCTTCATAAGCTCTATCAATATCTTTTACTGAGTGTCTTGAAAGTCCTGCAGGAACAGAGTTTTTTAAAATTTTACTTACTTCTGAAACAGCTTCAAAATCCCCTGGTGAAGCTATAGGAAAACCTGCTTCAATAATATCGATACCTAACTCATCAAACACTCTGGCGATTTGAATTTTTTCTTCTAAACTCATAGACGCACCTGGCGATTGCTCACCATCACGCATAGTAGTATCAAATATAAAGACTCTATCTTTATTGCTCATAACTAAAATTTTTAGAAAATCTATAATACAATCTATGAGAGAGATTGCAAAATAATTAGTAAAATTATCATTTTTAATAGACCATTTTAGGCTTACGAAAAATTAATTATAAATAGACTCAATTTTAGGCATTAACCGTAAAAGTTCTCTTGTGTATTCATGGACGGGTTTTAAAAATAAGTCCTCAGTGTTTGAAACTTCACATAATTTGCCATCTTTTAAGACTCCAATTCTATCGCACATTTGTCTAACAACCGGCAGGTCATGGCTAATAAATAAAATTGTTAAATTTAATTGTTCTTGTAGATCTTTAAGTAAATTTAATATTTGAGCTTGGATACTTACATCCAAAGCAGAGGTAGGTTCGTCACAAACTAAAAGTCTTGGTTGTGTGGCAAGTGCTCTTGCAATTGATATTCTCTGTCTCTGTCCTCCTGAAAATTCATGTGGATATCGATAAGCAGATTTTTGAGTTAATTCCACAGACTCCAGTAAATCATAAATATAATTATTTAAGTCTAAAGTAGATATAGATGGATTGTGAAGTGTAATTGGTTCTGCAATTATGTCTTTTACTTTTAATCTTCCATTTAGTGAAGAATAAGGATCTTGAAATATCATTTGAATTTGTTTTCTAAATTTCATTAATTCGGATCTTTGTTTTATTTTTGTAATACAAACTTTATCAAAAAAGATATTTCCAGAAGTAGGTTTAAATAAATTTACAATCATTTTTGCAATTGTGGATTTTCCACTTCCACTTTCTCCCACTAAGCCAAAAGATTCGCCTTCTTTTATTTCAAAAGAAACATTATTAACAGCCATCACTGAATTCTTAGAACTTTCTGTAAAAAAATTATCATCAAAACTTTTACTCAAATTTTTTATCTTTACTAAATCTTGATCTATTATCCCTTTTTTTGTCCATCTATTTAATATTTTGATATTATTTTCTTTTTTGTCACTATTTTCTTTTTCAACTATTACAAATCGTGAAATTTTTTTGTTAGTTGGTGGAACTGAACTTACTAAACTTTTGGTATAATTTTCTTGTGGTTTAGTTAATATTTTTTTAGTTTCACCGATTTCAACTAAATTACCACTTTTCATAACTGCTACACGATCTGCTGTTTCAGCTATAACTCCCATGTCATGAGTAATTAAGATAACTGCAAGATTTCTTTCTTTTGTTAATTTTTTAATTAGTTCTAAAATCTGAGACTGAATTGATACATCTAATGCTGTTGTTGGCTCATCTGCAATTAACAACTCTGGTTCACAACATAGAGCTAGAGAAATTACTACTCGCTGTCTCATTCCGCCTGAAAATTGGTGAGGATAATTATCAAATCTTACCTCTGCATCTTTTATACCAACCTCTTTTAATAAATTTATAGATTTATTTTTTGCTTCTTCTTTGCTTAATTTAAGATGAGTTTGAATTGTTTCAATTAACTGTTCACCCACTGTAAGAATTGGGTTAAGCGAAGTTTGAGGATCTTGAAATATTAATCCAATTTTATTTCCCCTATATTTAACAATACTTTCAGAATTTTCATGAATATTAAGATCACCTAAAATAACTGAGCCACTAGAAACCTTACCTGGTTCATCAATTAAATTTATTATAGCATTCCCTACAGTACTTTTTCCCGATCCAGATTCTCCAACTAATCCTAAAATTTCTCCTTTGTTAACCTCAATATTTACGTTCTTAGCAGCATAAACTGTTTCTTTTCTCATTTGATAATCAACACTAAGATTATTTATTTTTAAAAATGTCATTTTTTTAATTTTGGATTTAAAGTATCTCTCATCCAATCCCCTAATAAATTTATTGAAAATGCTAAAATAACTAAGAAAATCGCTGGAAAAAAAGTTATCCACCATTCTCCTGAAAATAAAAAATCATTACCAAGTCTTATCAATGTCCCTAAAGAAGGTGTAGTAGGAGGCACACCAACTCCTAAAAAACTTAAAGTAGACTCAGCTAAAATAGCAAGAGCTAAACCAATAGTTCCAATTACTAATACTGGTCTTAAAATATTTGGTAAAATATGTTTAAACATAATAATTATATTTGAAACCCCGATTATTGTTGATGCTGAAACATAATCTTTATTTTTTTCCACCAAAGTTGCAGCTCTTGAAACTCTTGCAAATTGTGGCCATTCTGAAATCCCAATTGCAAATATTAAAACATAAATTGCCATTTCATCATGCATTTCTCTAGAAATTAATCCTCTTGCTATTCCATCAACTAATAAAGCCATCAAAATACTTGGTACTGTTAACTGAACATCGGTTAACCTCATTACTATCATTTCGTATTTTCCTCCAAAAAATCCAGCCGTTAATCCCAATCCAACTCCAAGGATTAAACTAAAAATTATCGCGGAAAAACCTACAATTAAAGAAATTCTACATCCATACAAAATTGTCGATAACATATCTCTTCCTTGTCCATCAGTGCCTAAAATAAATTTAGCCAGACCATCTTCTGTCCATGATGGTGGTGTGAATGCATCCATCAGTGATAGAGAGGACGGGTCAAAGGGATTGTAAGGTGTTATGAACTCAACAAAGAAAGAGCAGAAAAAAATTATAAATAAAATAGTAGATGATACAATTGCAGTAGGAGATTTAATAAAGCTATGATAAATATCACTATCTTTTACTCTTTCCCAAGTACTTAAAGATTTGTTATCCACTTGCTGTATCTCCTTTAACTCTTATTCTTGGATCAATTAGATAATAAAGAATATCAACTATAAAATTTATCATTACAAAAACAAAAGCTATAAATACTAAATAAGCTGACATGATTGGTATATCTACAAATTGAACTGCTTGAATAAATAAGAAGCCCATTCCAGGCCATTGAAAAACAGTTTCGGTAATAATTGAAAACGCAATTAAAGTTCCAATATTTATTCCTGCTATAGTTATTACAGGTATCAATCCATTTTTTAATGCATGTTTATATTTAATACTATTTTCGCTGATACCTCGAGCGCGTGCAAATTTAATATAATCTGTTTGTAATATTTCCATCATCTCTGCTCGCACAAGTCTGATGATATAAGTCATTTGAAAAAGGCTTAATGTTACTGAAGGAAGTATAATTGCTTTTAGCCCTGAAACTGTTAAAAAACCTGTAGTCCAAAAACCTAAATCAACAACTTCTCCTCTTCCAAAAGAGGGTAATATTCCTAAGATTACTGCAAATAAATATATAAATAATATACCAATTACAAATGTGGGGAGTGAAACTCCCAGCAAGGAGATGGCTAAGACAAAATCACTTAAAAAACCTTTTCGATTTATGCCTGTATAAACACCTAACAATGTACCTGTTATTAGTGCAATTAGTGCTGAAATAACTACAAGTTCAATAGTTGCAGGTAATCTTTCCACTATTAATTCTGAAACAGGTCTTCTTAATTGATATGAAATTCCAAACTCACCTTTAGAAGCATTAACTATAAATCTTGAAAACTGTACATGAATTGGATCCATTAAACCTAATGTTTCTCTTAATTCTGCTCTTTCCTCATCAGAAGTCTCTTCTCCAACCATGTTATTAATTGGATCTCCAACAAAATTAAATAAAGAGAAAGAAACAAAAGCGACAACCAGCATCACCAAAGCAGATTGAAACAGCCTTTTAAAAAAATATTTTATCAATTTGTGAAAGTTTAAACTTACAAGCCCTTTAAAAATTTAAAGGGCTTGTAATAATTTTTAATTAGTTAAAACTAGCAGTCCTGAATAACGGTTCGTTATTCGGTCTGATAGGAACATTAACATTGCTTTTAGATGCCCAAGAAATTACTTGGTGATGTAAAGGAAGATAAGAAATATCATCTTTTACTATTTTCCAAGCTTTTGCAATTGCAGCATTTCTCTTATCTAAATCAACTTCACCTTCCATAACTCTAATTGCAGCATCAACATCTGCATTACTAAAGTTAACTTTGTTCCAGCTAGCACCAGACTCATATAAGTAATGGAAAACATAGTGACTATCTAAAGTTGGAACACCCCATCCTAGCATATAGAAATCACCTTGATCATCTTTAAGCTCTTTGAAGTGTTTACTTTTAGTTTGAGCAAATAAGTTTACGTTAACTCCAATTTTACCCAACATTCCAACAACAGCTGTACATATTGCCTCATCGTTTACATATCTGTCATTAGGACATCTAAGTTCAACGTCAAAACCATTAGGATAACCCGCATCAGCTAAAAGTTTTTTTGCAGCATTAACATCGTAAGGTAATCTTTTATCAAGATCAGCTGTATATCCATTTACACCTGGGAAAGTTATAATACCTGCTGGTTCACTTAAACCTCTCATAACTTTTTTCTTGATCGCTTCTATATCAATTGCTTGATAAAGAGCTTGTCTTACTTCTTTTTTCTTGAATGGATTATCACCTGTATTTCCAGTTCTTAATTTGTCAGCTGCTTGATCCATACCTAAGAAAATTGTTCTCATTTGAGCTGTACTTTCAACTTTATGACCTGAAGAAGATCCAATTCTTTTTAAATCTTGAACTGGAGCATCAGTAACTATATCAATTTCACCTGATAATAAAGCTGCAACTCTTGTAGCTGCATTTTTTATAGGCATTAATTCAATTTGAGTTACTTTTTTGTCCTTCATCTCACCCCACCAATGTTTATTTCTTTTAAACACTGTTTTAGTATTTGGTTCTCTTAAAGTTATTTTAAAAGGACCAGTTCCCATAGCATTAGTAGCAGAGAAAGTTTCTTGTCCCGCATCCCAATTTTGTGGAGACATTGCAAAGTTTTTCTCTGACCAAGCTTTAGACATTATAAAAATGTTAGACAATTGGTTTAAAAGAATAGGGTTAGGTTTACTTGTAGTTATTTTAACAGAGTAATCTCCAACCGCTTCAACATTAGCAACAGTGCTAATGTATTCTTTAAAGTCAGATGTTCTTTGCTTAGCTCTTAATATACTAAAAACAACATCCGCAGATGTCATTCCAGAACCATCTGAAAACTTAGCATCTTCTCTTAAAGTAAAAATCCAAGTATTTGGATCAGTAGCTTTCCATTTTGTTGCTAAAGCAGGTCCTATTTTCATGTCCAAACCCCTTTGAACTAGAGCTTCGTAAACTTGTCTAGATACTTGTGTAGTTGGACCCTCATTTTGTGCATGTGGATCTAGTGTTAAACTGTCTCCTTGCATAGACCATTTAATAGTTTTTGCCCATGCTGAAGAAAATCCAAATACTAGAACTAATGACAATAGTATTCTTACTATATTTTTAGTCTTCATTATTCCCCTCGTTTTTTAAATTTATTTAAAAAAGTATAGGTGAAATAATTGAATTATAGTAGCAATAATTTACTGATAAAATTTAACTTTTATCGCTATCAACTAATTTTTTCTTACCTATCCAAGGCATCATAGCTCTTAGTTCTGCACCAACTTTTTCAACAGGATGCTCGGCTAATTTAGCTCTCGTAGCAAGGAAGTTTTTTTGACCATTTTTGCATTCATCCATCCACTCTTTAGTGAATTTTCCAGATTGAATTTCAGCCAAAACTTCTTTCATTCTTTTTTTAGTTTCTTCTTTATTAACTACTCTGGGTCCAGATTGATATTCACCATATTCAGCAGTATTCGAAATAGAATAATTCATGTTTGCAATTCCACCTTCATAAATTAAGTCAACAATCAATTTTACTTCATGAACTGTCTCAAAATATGCCATCTCTGGTTCATATCCAGCTTCAACTAAAGTTTCATAACCATTTTTAATTAGCTCAACCAAACCTCCACAAAGTACTGTTTGTTCACCAAATAAATCTGTTTCAACTTCATCTTTGAATGTAGTTTCAATAATTCCTGATCTTCCCCCACCAACTGCTGAAGCATAAGATAAAGCTAAGTCTCTTGCCTTTCCTGAGCCATCTTGATGAACAGCAAATAAACATGGTACTCCGCCTCCTTTTTCATACTCACTTCTAACTAAGTGACCAGGTCCTTTAGGGGCAACCATAAAAACATCTAGATCTTTTCTAGCTTTAATTAAATCGTAATGAACATTTAAACCATGAGCAAAAGCAATGCTTGTTCCCTCTCTTACTCTTTGTTCAATATGATTTTTATAAATTTCTGCTTGTAGTTCATCTGGTGTAAGAATCATTACTACATCAGCCCACTCTGCGGCATCAGATAAATTCATTACCTTTAATCCTTTTGACTCTGCTTTTGCTGCGCTCGACGAACCTTCTCTCAAAGCTACAACAATATCTTTCACTCCACTATCTTTTAAGTTTAATGCATGAGCATGACCTTGGCTTCCATAACCAAATATAGCAACTTTTTTACTTTTAATTAGATTTACATCGGCATCTTTTTCATAAAACATTTTCATACTATCTCTCCTTATAATTAATTAAATATTTTAGCACCTCTTGTCATGGCAACTGCCCCAGTTCTCGAAGTACTTATAAGTCCTAAGGGCTTTAATTTTTTATTCATTACATCAATCTCTCTTCTAAGAGCAGTTATTTGAATTACTGCTGAAGATTTTGTTTCATCTAATATTACGGGATTAAATTTTTTACAAGCATTTAAGCATTTTTCTATTTTATTTCTTTTGCCTACTACTTTAAATAAAGCCATTTCCTTAAATATTACGTCTTTATCTTCTCTTTTAAACTCAGCAACTTTATGAACAGGCACTAATTTAGTTAACTGAAGTCTAATTTGATCAATTACTTGAGGTGTTCCAGTGGTAACAATTGTTATTCTTGAAATATTTTTAACTGCATCAACCTCTGCAACAGCTAAGGACTCGATGTTATAACCTCGACCAGAAAATAAACCAACTACCCTTGCCAAAACTCCAGCCTCATTATCTACCCAAACAACAAATATATATGTGTCTGATTTTTGTTTCTTTGTAGGAACGCTATAAGCTGATTTTGATTTCGGCATTATGATTATACTAAGGCTTTGCCTTTTCCTTTAATTTTATTTTCCTCTTGATCTTTTGGACCCAAGATCATTTGATTATGAGGTTTTCCAGATGGTATCATTGGGAAGCAATTCTCGTTAGGATCTACATGACAATCAAATATAACTGGTCCATCATAATCAATCATCTCTTGAATTTTATCATCAAGCTCAGCTGGACTGTCTGCTTTAATTCCTTTGCATCCATAAGCTTCTGCCATTTTCATAAAATCAGGTAATGCTTCAGAATAACTTTCAGAATAATTTTTTTCATGCAGTAATTCCTGCCATTGTCTAACCATTCCCATATATTGATTATTTAAAATAAATATTTTTATAGGAAGATTATATTGAACTGCAGTAGACATTTCTTGCATAGTCATTAAAACTGAGGCTTCTCCAGCAATATCAATTACTAATTTTTCAGGATGAGCAATTTGAACACCAACTGCTGCAGGCAAACCATACCCCATAGTTCCTAAGCCGCCAGATGTCATCCATCTATTTGGTTTATTAAATTTATAATGCTGAGCAGCCCACATTTGATGTTGTCCAACCTCGGTAGTAACATAAGTGTCTTTATTTTTAGTTAATTCATAAAGTCGTTGAACAGCATGTTGAGGTTTTATACTTTCATCACTATTTACAAAATTAAGAGAGTCTTTTTCTCTCCATTTTTCGATTTGCTCCCACCACTTAGCTATATTTGATTTATTTGACTTGCTATGACCGTTTTTTCTTTTAGCAATTGTCTTATTAATTTTACTGATGACACTCGTAACGTCTCCAACAATTGCAAGATCAACCTTAATAATTTTATTAATTGAAGATGGATCTATATCTATATGAACCTTTTTTGAATTTGGTGAAAACTCATCAATTTTTCCAGTAATACGATCGTCAAATCTTGCCCCAATGTTAATTAATAGATCACAATCATGCATAGCATTATTTGCTTCATACGTGCCATGCATTCCAAGCATTCCTAAAAATTGATTATCATCTCCAGGGTACGCACCTAATCCCTGAAGTGTAGAAGTTATAGGAAAACCAGTTAACTCTACAAATTCTCTCAGAGCCTGACTTGCTTTTGGCCCTGAGTTAATTACTCCTCCACCACTATAAATTATTGGTTTTTTAGCTTTGCTTAATAATTTTACTAATCCATCAATTTGATCTTGAGAAAATTTATTATGGGATTTTCCGTTTAATTTTTTTTCTTTATTTAGTTTTTTATATTTTGCTTTTGCAAACTGAATATCTTTTGGAATATCAATCAAAACCGGTCCAGGTCTTCCAGTTGTTGCAACTCTAAAAGCTTCATGCATAACTTTTGAAAGATCATTTATATCTTTAACTAACCAATTATGTTTCGTGCATGGTCTTGTAATTCCTGTAGTATCACATTCTTGAAATGCATCTGTTCCAATTAAATGTGTTGGAACTTGACCAGAAATACAAACTAATGGTACAGAGTCCATATAAGCATCTGTTAAGGCTGTAACAACATTGGTTGCTCCAGGACCTGATGTAACTAAAACTACACCTGGTTTTCCTGATGACCTAGCATAGCCTTCAGCTGCGTGACCAGCACCTTGTTCGTGTCTAACTAAAATATGTTTTATAGAAGGATGATTTTTTAATTCATCATAAATCGGTAACACTGCACCACCTGGATAACCAAAGATATGTTCTACCTTTTGGTCTTCAAGACATTTAAATACAATTTCTGCTCCAGTTAATAATTTTGACATTAGGCAATCTAGCTGAAGTTGTGCTCATTGGTCAAGTTTAAGAATGAAAATTTTAAATTTTTTTCAAAAAATTATTCAAGTCTTGTGGCTTCAATTTCATCCATCTGATCATATTACCTCTAGCCCAAGTACTTTGTCTTTTGGCGTATTGTCTAGTTTTTATGGCTATTTTATCTGTAGTATCATGCAAATCTTTTTGTTTTTTTAAATATTCTCTAATTTCATTAACTCCGATGGCCTTGTTGGCACTTTTATCTTTTCTAACTCTTAACTTTATGAAATCTTTTACTTCTTTTATCGCTCCATTTTCCATCATCTCTCTTGTTCTTAAATTGATACGCTCAATCAATTCTTGTCTAGGAAAATCAATATAAACTTTAAAAAAATCATCTTCCACGAACTGTGATTTTGTGTTTTTAAACCATTCAGTTAGAGATTTTTTTGTAAACTTTTTTACTTCATAAGCTCTGATGGATCTTTGAGTATCTGTAGGATTTATCTTTCCTATTGAGGATGGATCTAATTTTAATAGTCTTTCATAAAACTTCTTTTGTCCAAGTTTTTTTTGTAAATCTCTAATTTGAGTTCTTAATTTTAATGAAATATTTGGTATTTTAACCAAACCATCAGTTAAAGCTTTAAAGTATAAACCTGTGCCTCCAACAAGAATTGGAATTTTTTTTCTTTTTTGAACCTCTCTAATTTTTTTAATTACAAGCTTAAGCCAATCACCTGTTGAAAAGTCTTTTGTAACATTATGAAAACCATACAAGTGATGTTTTATTTTCTGGTATTTTTTTGGATCTGGTCTAGCCGATAAAATTTTAAGCTGTTTGTATACTTGCATACTGTCTGCATTAATAATTTCTCCATTAACTTTTTTTGCAAACTTAATTGCAAAACTTGATTTTCCTGAAGCTGTAGGACCAGATATTAATATAATCTTGGATTTTAAATCCATTATTAGTCTAGCTTAACACCAATGTATCGTCTTTGATTTTGATTATTATAGATTGCAAGTAAAACTGTCTTTTGATTTGAATTAAGAACTTCTTTAGTAATATTTCTTAAGTCTTCAGCTGATCTGATTTTTTTCTTCTGAGCTTCAACAATAATACTATTGAGCTCTATTGAATTTGCTACAGGGCTGTTGTTTGCAATTTTTGTTATCACAAGTCCTGTTGTCTGATTTGGTAAATTTCTATTTTTAATATCTTCTTTAGTTAATGGTCTTACTGCAATTCTTAGGCTTTCAATTATTTCTTCATTATTTTGTTTTTGAGTTTCTTGATTTTTACTTATTTTAAAATCATCTGAAGTTTCTAATCTTCCTAAAATAACATTTTTGATAATCTCTTTTTTATCTCTCCAAACTTTAACTTCAACTTTTTTTCCAACTTCTGTTCTTGCTACAATAGCTGGAAGTTCTTTCATTTGGTTAATTTTTTCACCATTAAATTCTAAAATTATATCACCAGCTTGTATTCCTGCTTTTTCTGAAGGGCTGTTTTCAGCAACGCTTGCAACAAGTGCTCCTCTAGCTTTATCTAATTTTTCAACTTCAGCAATTTCTTTTGTAACATCTTGAATTCTAACACCCAGCCAACCTCTTTTTGTTTCGCCAAATTCAATTAATTGTTTAATTACAATTTGAGCACTGTTTGATGGGATAGAGAATCCGATTCCAATAGAACCATTACGTCCAAGAATTGCTGTATTAATTCCAATTACATTTCCTTCCATATCAAATAGAGGTCCACCTGAATTTCCTGAGTTAATAGAAGCATCAGTTTGTATAAAATCTTCATATCTTGATAAACCAATTGATCGATTTCTTGCTGAAATAATTCCAGCAGTAACAGTTCCACCTAAACCAAATGGATTTCCAATTGCTAAAACCCAATCTCCAATTCTTGCTTTATCAGAGTCACCAAATGCAACTGGGATAAACTTTTCGTCTGTTTCTAATTGTAAAACAGCAATATCCATTAATGGGTCAGCACCTAAAACCTTAGCTTTAAATTCTTGATCACCATTTACTCTAACAATAATGTCGTCAGCATTTTGGATAACATGGTTATTCGTAACAACAATTCCTTTTTCATCAATTATAAATCCTGAACCTAACGCTGCTGATTGTCTTTCTTGAGGTGTTCCAAATTCTTTGAACATATCTTCAAAGGGAGATCCTGGAGGAAATTGAAATGGAAAAGGATTAGTGTTGGTTACTACTGTTGTTGTAGTGGAAATATTAACCACAGATGGCATTAATTTTTCTGCAAGGTCTGCAAAGGAAGCAGGAACTGGTTTAGAGTTTACATTTAATGAAAAAGTGAATGATAAAACTAATGTTAAAAATATAATTTTAATTTTTCTCATATTAGCTCTTAATATAATAAATAATTACAAAACCTATAACTGCAAAAATAAGTCCACCCGATCTAAGTTGGCTATCTTTAACAAGTTCTAATTTTTTCAACATACTTTTCATTTTTGCTGGAAATAAGGCGTACAAAATTCCTTCAATAAATAAGAAAAGACCAAAAGCTATAACTAGCTCACGCATTTAAGAATTATTGTTGGATTTCAGGTTTTATATTTCCAAAAAATTTAAAAAATTCACTATCAGGTGATAAAATTAAAGAAGTTTCACCACCTATAAGAGCTTTTTCATATGCTTGCATAGCTCTGTAGAAAGCAAAAAATTCTGGATCTTGACCAAAGGCGTCAGCAAATATTTTATTTCTTTCTCCATCACCTTCCCCTTTCATAATCTCAGATTGTTTTTGAGCATCTGCTAAGATTACAGTAACTTCTTTGTCCGCAGTTGATGTAATCGTAACTGCCATCTCTGCTCCTTTTGCTCTAAATTCTTTTGCTTCTCTCTCCCTTTCAGTTTGCATTCTTCTATAAATTGCATCACTGTTAGCTTGAGGTAGATCTGCTCTTTTAATTCTGACATCAACAATATTAATTCCAAAGTTTTGTGCTTCGTTATTAACACCCTCTTTAATTAAAGCCATTTGCTTAGATCTATCTTTAGATAATAATGTTTGTAATTCTTCTTGACCTAGTACATTTCTAATTCTTGAATTTATAATTGTAGATAATCTTGATCTTGCAACTCTTTCGTTCCCCACTGAAATATAAAACTTAAGTGGATCAACTATCTTAAATCTTGCAAATGCATCAACAATTAATCGTTTTTGATCTGATGCAATAACCTCTTCTGGTGGAGCATCTAAGTTTAAAATTCTTTTATCTAAATAAACAACATTTTGAATGAAAGGAATTTTAAAATTTAATCCTGGCTTCATTATAATTCTTTTTGGATCACCAAATTGAAGAATAATTGCTTGGTTAACTTCCTTTACTATAATTACTGATAAAAAGGCTACAATACCTATTGCAACTAGTACTCCTGCTAAAATTTTTCCAGCTTTCATTTTAATTTGTCGCTTTCTTTTTTAACTCAGGCAAAGGTAAATATGGAACTACACCAGAACCTGCATTTTTTTCAATAATTACTTTATCAATATCTGCTAAAACTTTTTCCATGGTTTCTAAATACATTCTTTCTTGAGTAACTACTTTAGCATTTTTATACTCGTTATAGATTGCTATGAATCTACTTGCTTCACCTTCAGCTTTTGCAACTACTTCTTTTTTATATGCTTCAGCAGCTTGTAAAATTTTTTGCGCTTCCCCTCGTGCTCTTGGAATAACATCGTTAGCATAAGCTTCGGCCTCATTTTTAGATCTTTCCATGTCTGCTCTTGCAGCCTGTACATCTCTAAATGCGTCAATTACTTGATCAGGTGGGTCAGCCTTTTGTGTTTGAACTTGTGTAATTTGAATTCCACTTTCGTAATCATCTAAAATACTTTGTATTATATTTTGCGTCTCAACCTCAATTTTAGATCTACCTTCTGTTAAAATTGGTTGAATATCACTTTTTGCAATTACCTCCCTCATCGCAGTTTCGGCAGCCGCTTTAACAGTTCCTTCTGGATCTTGAATTTTGAATAAAAAATTACCAGCGTCTTTAATTACCCAAAATACTGAGAAGTCAATGTTAACAATATTTTCATCTCCAGTTAACATTAAGCTTTCCTGTGGAACATCTGCAACACCACCACCTGTAGAGAAACCACTGTCTCTTTCAGATCTAAATCCTATATCCATTCGATTAACTTTAGTAACTTTTGGTGTTTGAACAGTTTCAACAGGGAAAGGTATATGATAGTTCAAACCTGGTTGTGTAGTTTTTACAAACTTACCAAATCTTAATACAACACCTTGTTCATCGGGTAATACTCTATAAAGCCCACTTGCTAACCATACAAAAACTAAAACTAATAAAATTAGACTTATTGATTTTCCTCCTGAAGTTTTTCCACCAGGTAAAAATCTTTTAATTTTATCTTGAAGATCTCTTATTAATTCGTCGACGTTTGGTGGTGTCGGACCTCTACCTGATCCATTACCACTACCACCTCCACCAGGAGGTGCTCCCCAAGGACTTTGACCCTTAAAATCATCTGACATATGCCAAAGTATATAGTGTCTTTATTACAAAAAACAAGTAATGATGCTTTTATGACTGATAAAAAACCTGAACTTAGTGCCGCAATGAAAAGTAAGCTGGAGCCTAAAAAATTCAATAAAAATCCTATTCTTGGAACTAAGTTCACGATTGCAATCTCTAGTGCAAAAGGTGGTGTTGGAAAATCTACATTTGCAACGAATCTTGCTTTAGCTTTAAAAAAAGTTGGATGCAAAGTTGGTCTTTTAGATGCAGATATTTATGGTCCATCAATTCCTAAAATGTTTGATATTAATGAAAAACCAAAAAGTGATGGTCAAAAACTAGATCCAATTACAAAATATGAAATTCAGTGTATGTCGATTGGTTTTTTAGCTGATCAACAAACTCCAATGATATGGCGTGGTCCTATGGTAACAAGTGCAATTAAAACTTTTACTCAGAAAGTAAATTGGAAAGATTTAGATTTTATTATAGTTGATATGCCCCCAGGAACTGGAGACACTCAACTTACTTTTTCACAAGAAATAAAAATGGATGGTGCAATAATCGTTAGTACACCTCAAGAAGTAGCTCTTTTAGATGTTAAGAGGGGAATTAAAATGTTTGATAAACTTGGAGTTAAAATTTTAGGATTAGTTGATAACATGAGTTTTTTCATTGGGGATGATGGGAAAAAATACAATATTTTTGGAGAAGGTGGGGTTAAGAAAACTGCGAAAGAATTTCAAAAAGAATTTTTAGGTGAAATTCCAATTAATCCTGAAGTGGGTAAAACTGGAGATGAAGGAAAACCA